>JAUWSR010000255.1 GCA_030609975.1 Acidobacteriota bacterium
CTGCCTTTATCTCATCCAAAGGATTGTAGCGATGATAGAAGCGTGTATTCCATTGTTTGAGCGTATCCAGAGGCCGGAAGGGAGTTACCAAGAGACTGAAATTGTAGTAGAGCGTCTCCCCTGCTTCCATTTTTCGAGCCCCGGAATAGAACCTGATGCAGACTGTCTCTTCTCCCTGTTCTTCGATTTCACAACCGCCTTTGCCTTGATTCCACCATGAAGAAGGCAGCACCAAAGGTTTACGGAGATAGAAGTTCGTGTTCAAGGGACGAGAATAATTTTCATCTCTTACACTGCACTGCAAGCCGGCATTCACTTCTCCTACCCAGGCAGAGTCTTGGTTGTTCTTCTGATCCCACTTCCACTGCCAGGATTTAGGGCGGAAACCGCCCTTGGCCCCTAAACCCATCATGTAGGTCGCGATCTCCTTGTTCAAGGGAATCTCCAAGCGGATGTCTTTCAGGTCGATGTTTTGTGTCGCCTTCAGTTTCACGACAAAATCCAAGTAGCCATCAAACTCCATTCGGGCCAAGGTATCCATTTCCAAGCTTCCTGCCCTAGCCCGCGCTTTCCAGGAGACCATTCCCTCGGATTCTTTTTGAAACTCCACTTGAGGAGAATCCCAGGAGAGCGTTCGCCCTTCAGTTGTCTCCAGGATCATTTGGATCGGACCCGCTAGTATCTCTTGGGGTTCATCTCCAATGAAGGTCATTTCAGTCGGAAAATAGCTTTGAATACTCTGCGGGAATCCAACGGAGTCCAAACGGATGCTGCGACCCAGACACTCGATTCTCCGTTCAGATCGTTTCAAGGGGATATAGGGAGGAACGATCCCATCATCAAATGCCAAAAGAGAGTTGAGCCACCGCAACCGGGAATGCCGCCATGGTTCGCCATCGCCAGATTCAGGCAAAAACGAATCCAAAATATCTAAATGGATTTTTACCTTTCGTGGTTTTTGGCCTTGGGAAGACACCGAAACAATTCCCCGGTACACACCGGGCTCTGCATCTTCGGGGATCTGAACACCGCACCATAACGGCTGCACCCGACCCGGTTCCAGTGATACCTGCTTCTTGAACTTTTTCCCGGTCCAGTCCACCCCTTCAAGATTGAAACAGGTAAAATCATCGGCGGCCAGCATCGAGGCTGAATTCTCCTTTGCAAACGAGCTGAAAGACACCTCCAAATTCTGCAAAAGGGCATGGGCTGCATAGACACCTACCTGAAAGGTGTAATATTCACCTCTGGCGGCTTGACCTTTAAACGGGGCTTCCGGTCCCTTCTGTATCCATCTTAAAGGAATGTCATGGGACATACGGATGGGATATCGCCGGTCCTCAGGGAATAGCAGGAATGGGGCTTCAAGCTGCTGCTCTAAAATATGTGCGATCTCAGCTTGGGTAGCGATCACTTCCATAGGGAAAAAACTATTGAAGTCGTCGATGGCTTGAATTTCTCTTACAATCGCCTGCGGGAAACGCTCCTTGGTAAGCTCAACCGGCCGATTGAGCTTGTGTCTGGCCAACCACTCCAGTTGAGCGGTGCTCTCGGGTTCGGGATATGTCACCGTGGGATAATTGCTGCGCCCTTCCATATGGTTGATCAGATAATATACGTAATAGTCCTGGGGAGCGCCCTCTGCTTGGAAGATCAAGTCTCCAAATTCACGGTTGCTCTCCACGATGAAAACGTTTTTTACCTGGACGCCGGATCCCCCTTCAAACACAACGATGTTTTTCTTTTCGGGCTGCAGGTCCCGTCGCCTCCAGGGAATTCGTATCCAGACAGCATCTGCAGCTTCAGCCACATGGATGACCGCACGATGATTTCCCAGCGTATCTGCTTCCCAACTTCCCGTTCCGTAAGGCACTGGAGCTTGAGGCATCGCCGGCGCTGTAAGCAATAGAAAGCCGATAAACGTTACGATCGGCCTGATCAGAGTATTCAAGCGCATTCTTTTCCCTCGCATGTTTTATTCCCTGAGTTTCTGAATGGCGTCCAAGATCGCCTGTTCGGGTTTATTTCCCTGTATCAGCTGTCTTGCCTTCCTCTGGTCCCCACGGAGCTGCAGGACCAACCCTCCAAAGTAGTCATTGAGAGCACTTCTCTCCTTGTTGTTCTCGGTGTAGACTGCGATCGAATCAAAGAGGGCCTGTGCTTTTTCCTCCTCGCCTAAACGTACATGACAGAGTGCCCTCAGATATTCCTGAAGCCTTTCATCAGGAGCATAGGGTTTGCCTGAACCCAAATTCTCCGGATAGTCCTGTGATTTCACCAGATGATCCATCGCCTGTTGGAGTTCATTCTTTCGTATATATTCCACTCCCAGCAATACGTTTGCCGTTTGATAGAGTCCGTGAACAGCCGTAGCCCCTTCTGAAGGCAGTACAGAGGTGTCGTCCAAGATGTCGGCAGCTTCTTGAAAATGATTCAGAGCCAACAGCGCTCGGACCAGTTCCATCCGGATAGGAATGGAGGCCGGGAATCGTTTCGCAGCTGATCGGGCTTGGGACAAGACCTCCTGATTCATCCCCATCTGACGAGTGAATTCCAACAGGCGGTATTGATTGCGCCAGCTGGATTCATCCAGCTCAGCTCCCCGTTCATAGTCTTGTCGGGCGCGCTCCGGATCTTCCTCCCGGAAAAAGTATGCTCTAGCCAAATAAAATGGCGCAAAATCAGGCTCGCCACATGCGGAAAACAAGCTGCGAGCTTCCGAGATCCTTCCCTTGGACCACAAAAGCAAACCCATATAATACTTGGGCGTCCATTCCTGGCTCTGCTGAGCAACAACCCACTCGAGAAGAGGCAGGGATTCCTCCCGGAAGGGAAAAACCAGCAAAGGGGAAAGCCGGCTGGCTTTGTCCAGATGCTGCTGACTCTCAGATGGAGAATCGTCCCGCAGCACATGTGCCAACCAATAATAGACCATAGGGTGCTCTGGAGCCAGTTGCAGCAGTTGGACAGCCTCCTTTTCACGCCCCAAAGACAAGTAATAAAGAGCCAATTCAAGATAGGTTTCCTGAGGGTATTCATTACGGATCATGGATTGAAAGCTGGCTTGGGTTTGAGGATTGGGAGCGAGGAGAAATTCTTCGAAACGGGAGAAATGGTTCAGAGGATCTATCTCTTGGATCTTGGCCAGGATCAAACCCGCGTTTTCAGGTTCTTTTTGGAGACGATGTGCAGCGGCTGCCACCTGATGGGCATTCAGATTGTAAACATTATAATCAAGCGCACGGGCCGTATACTCGAGAGCAAGAGCAGGGTCGTTCTCGAGCAAATAGATCTCTGCCATCTGACTGTAGGCGCTGCTGCGGTACTCGAGGGAACGGGCAGCCCATCCCAAGGTCTCTTTGGCGTCTGTCAGCATGCCCAAACGGCGCGCGGCTTGGGCATAAACATAATTGGCCAGGGGATCATACATGGATATCTCTAAGGCCTGCGCCGCATATTCCAGGGCTTTCCGGGTATCCCCCCTACGGACATGGAGCTCGGCCACACGAGCTAAAGCTTTGATATGTTGGGGTTCCCGTTCAAGCACTTCTTTAAAGCTAATCAAAGCTTGGAAATAATTCCGTTCCTGAAACATCCGTTCGGCTTTCAAAAACATTTCTGTGAGGCTTCCTTGGTTATACTGTCGAAAATGAATAGGACGCTGCAGGTCATTTGTTTGGGGAGCGGTTTGGTATATCAGCTTGTTTCCCAACCGGAGCTCAATGCCGTCCCCATCTCTAGTAGCCGGAACTGCGTGACGATAGGTTTCGAGCGGGATAAGCTGGAGAAGTTTTCGGTATATTTCCTTTTCTCCCAGGGTGATTACCAGTTCATCATTAAGAGGTTGAAGTGGACAGATTCCAAATTGGAATTGGCCATCTTTGACCTCAGCGCTCAAGACTGCAAAAGGAGAGGCTTTTACCAGGGGACCGATATCTTTGTAGGGAAACCACAGCTCTCGCCAGCGGTCCGCCGCTTGAGGGTTGAATAGAACATGATCGTTCTGGTTGAAATAACGTCCGGCTTGAGGCTCGCTGTACTGGCCATCTTCATCTGTGAGCAGGTCTTCCCAAATCATGCCCTGCCGGGATAGTCCCCAAATCCAGACCTTTTGGCCGGGGATATCGTCATAGCGGGCCCAATGGCCAAATCCAAATTGAGAGTCATGCCAGTAGCCCCCAAAAAAGTCTTCATATTCCCCTATTGTAAAATAACTTTTATAGGAACCAAAGTTATTGTTGTCATACCAAGCCAGATTGCGGCCGTGTTCATCTAGAGGCCAGGGCTTGAGGGAAACGGAAAAATTGTGAGCGATATGGCTGTTTCCCGGAAATACATATTCAAGGTCGTCTGAGACACGAACGGCACCGTTCATCCAGACATAATAGGACTGATGCAGCGGAGAAGGATTGAACCAGAAGGAGTGCGTTTCAAAAAATGCTTTATCAGGGGGAAGTGTGACCGTAACCGTCCACCGCGTGCGGGAGGGAAGGTCCATATTCCCCACAACACAAGAAACACCTCCATCGGGATTCTCTCTCACCAGATAATCCACGGGATGTGCCCCGGAGGGAGCGTGTCCCACGATGCCGAAATTGAATTCGATCCCTCCTGATGTCCACGGTCCGCGTAGAGCGATCTCGCGAAATTTTAAAACATGATTGGTGTAAATGAATTCTTTTCCCGTGGATTTTTCCAAAGCTCCCCAGATCTTTCCTCCCACCTCAGGAAGCACGGACACCTGGATATAAGGGTTCTCCATCCGGACCACCGTCCATTCCTTATCCACCGCCTCCTGAGAATAATCATCGATAAAGGTATAGGGATAGAGCCGGGCTCCCCTCCCCCATAAACTTGAGCGGGTGAGAATGGGAACCGGATCGGGCTGAGCAAAAGGGTATGTCTTAATATTCTCTCTTGTCTCCTGGATCAATGCTTGTGGGCTTTGTTCACAGCCCCAGCCTATATACATCAGGCACAGGATACCGAGCCCGGATAAAATAGAGATCGTGTTTTTCATTTTTCCCCTCCGATCTGCATCTCTGCAATACGGAAGGTTGGTGCTGTGAAGGCCCTGCTTAGGTCGAGGTCATTTCCCAACATGTCGATACTGTTGAGCATCTCATCCGCAGTTCCAGCGATGGTCAGTCCCTTGACGGGGAAAACGATCCGGCCATTCTCTATCCAGAATCCGGACGCACCGCCGCTGAAGTTGCCGTTGACCGGATTGATCCCATAACCGGTAACTCCTCTGAGCAGCAGGCCGTTCTTGGTAGCACGGATGATCTCTTCAGGAGACACCTCTCCGGCGACAATATAAAAACTATGGGCACCGATGCCGGGAAGGCTGCGGAAGCTTCCTCGAGAAGCATTGCCCGTGCTCTTAACACCTGCTCTTTTTGCTACGATGGTGTTGTACATAAACCCCTTGAGTACCCCCTTATCCCCGATCGTTCGTTTTTGTGTAGGAACTCCCTCACCGTCAAAAGGGACACTCGCTATTCCGTTGGGGAGAGTGCCATCGTCGATAATGGAGATGCGTTCTGACGC
>JAUWSR010000298.1 GCA_030609975.1 Acidobacteriota bacterium
CCCGAACCTCCCATCTCCTCCAGCAGGATTTTACCGTTGACATTCTTGACTTCAAAATCGCCTTGAATATTTGTGACGACGATATCGCCTGCGGTGATGGTCTTGAGCAGGATTTGGCTCTGGTAGGGGACTTGGAGTTCGAAGTCATAGTGAACCTGATATCCTGGATCTTTGTTCCAGTATTTGTGACGGTTGTCTTCCTGGCAGCGGAAGGGACCATCCACATACAGATCGATGGTGTTGTCTTCCTCCGTGATTTCGAGCGTGACCTCTTGTTTGGCCTTTTCATAGTGGTCTTGATCGAGAGCTTTAATAGTTTTGTGAATTTTGAGTTTTACATCTTGGCCGGAATATCCTTCTAAAGTGATGAAACCAAAAATGTTGTCCACCCGAACCTCTTTGGATCCAGAAGGCTGGGAGAAGGTCAGGTTTTTCTGGATGTCCTCATGTTTTATCACCTGGAATTTTTCCGCACCCAAGTGCGATGCCAGAAAGACTACGATCAACAGGATGAAAAATTGTCTCTTCATGGGTAAGCTCCTCTAGAGCAGTCTTTCCAAACCTTGCTCAGCCCTTTCCTTGACCAAAGGATCAAGCTTTTCGTCTTGAATCAACGACCTCAAGGCATCAATGGCGCGTTGTTCCTTGATACTTACGATAAGGTCGATGAGAGCTACCTGGACTAGGGGAGAGGTTTGTTTTGCCAAGGACCTGCTCAGTCCCTGGCGGACTTCCGGAAGATCACGAAAGAGGTAGAGGGCATCTACGGCTGCCAAACGGACGTTGGGATTGGAATCGTTCTCCAGCGTGTAGATCAAGGTTTCCAGCAGACGGGAGTCCGGCTGCTTCATTTGAGAGCTCAAGCTGACCCCGCGTAGTCGTTCACTGGCTGATTGATTGTCAAGCAGTGACATGGCCAACGTTGTCCGCATGCTTTCCATCTCCTGCCGCAGGGGCGTAAGCTCAGCAGTGGCAGGTTGGGTGCTTCTAAGGAGGAAACCGCCGGTCAGTCCCATGACCAGAAGGAGCATGGCCAAAGAGAACTGAAAGGCGGGCTGCCGCGGCCAGAAGCGCTCCAAACCGTTAGAGAGTATGGTCTGCAGGCGGGGTCCGGGTTTCTCTTGTTCCAAGACCTGTTTGTATGCGTCCAGCATGGTGTAAAAACGGCTGCGCAGGGCTTCACTGGGCCGTTCTTCCGGAAGAACACCCAGTCTGGTCCAGATCGTACTCAGGCTTTCCAACTCCTCCCTGCAGGTGGAACAGTCGGCCAGATGGCCCTGGATCTGCATTTTTGTCGTTTCATCGATATCCCCGATAAGAAAGTCGGGAAACTTTTCCCTTATTCTATGGCATGTCATAGTACTGCCTCCCCGGACAATTCTGTGTAGATTTTGCGCAGGTCTTTAACAGCGCGATGCACATGAGCTTTGACTGTTCCGATGTGACAGCCTAAAAGCTCTGCAATTTCTCTATATTTCAAGCCCTGATAACGGCTCAGCACCAGCACTTCTCTCTTTTTCAAGGGCAAACGGGAAAGGGCTTCCTGGACCAAGGCGATATCCTCTTTGAGTTCGGTTTGTTCCGCCAAAGAAGGTGCAGGACTGGGGGCTTCCTGCCACTGTTCATCAAGAGGAAGCTCCTCCTTTTTTTTGCGGAGATAATCGATGTGGGTATTGCGCGCGATCTGATACATCCACACCGAGAAGGTGCTGGTTCCGCGGTAGGTGGTCCGGTATTTCAAGATCCGGCAGAAGACCTCCTGGACCAGATCTTCGCTGATGTTTCGGTTACCGGTCAATCTCAGCAAGAAGTTGTAGAGCCGGATGTGATGCCGTTCGAAGAGGACGGCCAGTTTTTCGACCTTGCCGTCTCTGACTTCTTGCATCAACTGATTGTCCGTCACGAAAACACCTCCATATTGGCTCTTAGCCTGCGTGTCAATATATAAGACTGATTCTGTAATAAAAGGTTACATCTTTTCCGCAAAAAATTCGAGAAGATAAAGTGAGGACAAACACAAACTTGTCCTTAGAAGCATGGTAAAAGCACGGCAAACTTGTATTGCTTTAAAATATTGAAACCTGTCCAGAATCAAGGAATGGCGAATTCGGGAGTTACCAGGAATAGTAAGCGGAAATTTGATATAATAAATATGTAGGATTTGACTTTTGTGTGTGCTGGAATTACTTTGAAAAGACCAGAACGTAAGCTGCTCAAATTAACTTAAATGATATATTTTTGTGGTGCATAAATATCGACATATTTTATGAATTATGAAGAGGAACACATGGCGGGACTAACCTATAAGAAGGCGGGGGTGGATATCGATAGGGCGGATGAATTTATAAAAAAGATCCAGCCACTCATTCAAAAGACTATGCGTCCCGAAGTGTTGGGTGGGATTGGTGGATTCAGCGGATTGTTCCAACCCAAGTTGGGCCGGATGAAGGAGCCGGTACTGGTTTCATCTACTGACGGAGTGGGCACCAAGCTCTTGATTGCGGAGCTTATGAACAAATTCGACACCGTAGGTATCGATCTAGTGGGCATGTGTGTGAACGATGTGGTGGTGTCCGGAGCTGAGCCGCTTTTTTTTCTGGACTATATTGCCTGCGGCAAGCTGGACAACTCCAAACTGTTGGGATTGGTGAAAGGCATTGCCAAGGGATGCCGGGAGGCGGGCTGTACCCTCCTAGGTGGTGAAACCGCTGAACTTCCGGGTTTGTATAGCGGCGGGAAATTCGACCTGGCCGGATTTTGTTTGGGGATCGTGGATCGTGGAAAGATCATCGACGGTTCGTCATGCCAGGAGGGAGATGCTGTGATCGGGTTGGCCTCGAACGGGCTGCACAGCAACGGCTTTTCTCTGGTAAGAAAGGTTTTTTCATCTCGTGAAATAAAGAAAGATCTGGGACGAGAGCTCCTTCGTCCTACGCGGATCTATGTCAAATCCATGTTGGAACTTCAGAAAAAAGTGAAGGTTAAGGCCATGGCGCATATCACGGGCGGCGGTTTTTATGAGAACATCCCCCGTGTAATACCTAAAAGACTGGGTGTGAGGATTGACAGAAAGTCTTGGACGATACCAAAGATCTTTCGAACCCTCAGCCACAAGGGTCAGATCGAAGAAATGGAGATGTTCCGTACCTTCAACATGGGGATCGGCTTGGCCGTGGTTGTAAGCTCACGTTCAGCGCACAAGGCAATGGATATTCTGGAGGGGATTGGTCAAAAAGCTTGGGTTATCGGGGATCTTGTTGCCGGGAAAGGTGTGACTTTTGAAGACTGAGATGGCCTGATGTCGGATATCTCCTCACAGCTGGCTTCCTTCGATTTTCGCCGGGTCCACCCCCAGCTTTTTATCGGGACCATGAGTGACCGGTATGCCGGCTGGTTGGGACAGATCTATACCGAAGACAAGTATGAGGGGCGGATCTCTTCCCGTACCAAGACCTTGAAGGGGAACATTTTTACCGAAGAGGTTCTCCCGGTGGACAGCGTCAGAGAATATTTCGAACATTTCCCGGTATTGGAGATCGACTTTACTTTCTACCGTCCGCTTCGGGATAAGGAGGGGAATGCCACCCAAAATTTTCATGTTCTGAGGAAATATCGGGAGCAGCTCAAGCCCGGAGACCGAATATTTCTCAAGGTGCCACAGATGGTGTGTGCTCCTAAGCTCAGAAGAAAAGAGGGCTTTGTCCAAAATCCGTCCTATCTGAATCCGGAGATATTTCTGCGAAGATTTTACGAGCCGGCCCTGCGTATCTTAGACAACCATCTGTGTGGTCTGATCTTTGAGCAGGCCTACCAACGCAAGGACGAAAAATCCACTTCTGAGATGCTGGCACGGGACTTGGATGTTTTTTTCCGGAAGATTCCCAAAGACCGGCGCTATCACATGGAGATAAGAACCGAGCGCTTGTTGGCTGAGCCTGTATTTACAGTGCTAAAAAAATATGGGGTGGGGCTGGTGCTATCCCAATGGACCTGGCTGCCCTCCTTACGAACTCAGTTTCAAAAGTCAGGGATTATGGTGTCTGGAGAGGGTTCTCTGGCGA
>JAUWSR010000130.1 GCA_030609975.1 Acidobacteriota bacterium
AACTTTGTTAATGGAACAGGAGAACTTCAGGCAGGCGATATCCGCCTAATTTTTGAGAGCCTATTCGCAGATTTCGAAAAAACAAAAGAAAAGTTCCTGTCCTATGGTAGACCTTGCAACTCTAAGTTCGGCCCTTTAGGAACTTAAAGCTTTTCCCCGGATTTGAAAATACGTTTTGGAGTTATCCAGCCTTACCCTTCTGGTTACGGAGCAATGCAATTTTAATTGTTCTTATTGCTATCAAAAGAGGGGTGAATCGGCTTTAGCTTTCAAAGCGATCTCTAAATTTATCGATTTTTCCTTTCCTCAATTGTCGCAGGGCGGCTTTATCAATTTTAGCGGCGGTGAACCTCTGCTCGCGTTCGACATGATCATTCAGACTGTCAAATACGTGCACAAAATAAGCGTACAACACGAAAAAGCTGTTAATTTTTCGATTACAACCAATGGATGGTTATTGGATAAGGATATCCTGGACTTCCTGGAACGCCATAAGTTTTCGGTCATGCTCAGCTATGATGGTCTGCAGCATGATTCACTTTGCCATCAAGGTAGCACTCAATCTATCAAGGCATTGCTTCCCCAGCTTTTGTCCAGTTCGATTCGCGAACTATCCATCAATAGCGTTTACTCTCCTGATACATGCGGCCAGCTGTCACAATCCGTTGTCTATATGCTTGAGGCGGGTATAAAGAATATACGATTGGCATTTTCTTTCCTTGAACCATGGAGCTCCGCTCAACTTTTACACCTGAAAAATGAACTGGCCAATTTGAGAGAATTCCTCTCCTCACATTATGATGAATATGGAACCGTCCCTGTTGAAAATTTCAGGCAATCCAATAAGGGGATATTCACTTGTTCTGCGGGGAGGGATCGCTTAGCGCTGGCATCGGATGGAAAGATCTGGGGATGCTATCTGTTTTCGGACTATTTTAAAGATAAGGAAGATTCGCGTTGGTATTCAGACTATTGTTTTGGGGATTCCGAAGAATTTCCTGATAAATCTGAGACGCTTAGCCCAGAAATCCGTTCAAATTATGATCGAATAAGCCACAGGTACAGCAGCTTAAACTTTAGAAAGTGTATAGGCTGTCCAAGCGGAATCTCATGTGTTATCTGTCCCATGGTAATCGCTTTTTCGAATGGCTTTGAAGGAGAGATCCCATCCTGGATGTGTGACGTTACCAAAACGTTAGCAGAAGAAAAAGAAAAGCTTTGGCAGCGACTAGCTGGTTCCTAGTGTTCCTCAACGCCTAAAGAACTCAACAGATTTCTGACCTCTGCGATCTCGGCTGATCCTGGATCCGCAGACTTCCAGAGTTTCAAGAATTGTGTGAGATGTTCTCTGGCTTTTTCGTTCTCTTGGGTCTCTATGTAGATCTTTCCAAGCCAGTAGTGGCTTTTTGTGCTGATATCACCCCATTGCATTTTGCTGCTTGTTAAAGAATTTATGGCTTCATATTGTCTTTTTGCTTGTTCTATCTCACCTGTTTCGTAAAGGGCAGCAGCTAAAGCGTTAAAATATAAGGCGTGGTCGAGTATATATCCCTCTTCTGCAGGCAGGAGAGAGCAGGCGTGTCTAAAATGGCCTATCGCTTCTGAATTTTTGTTTTGTTTAGCTGCTATTGTTCCTACACTGCAATAATACATCCGCATCTCTTTGGGATATCCTCGCTCTTCGATCAATTGTTTAAGCTGTTCAGCTGTGTTTTCCGCATAATCCAACCTGCCGATGTCCGCGTATGTGAGAGCACGCAAAAACAACACGCTCTTTTGTCGATTGATTAAATCCTTTTCCATAGAGAACTCGAAGATGTCGTTTAGAACCGCTAATGCCTCAGCATGCTGATTTGATCTTAGATAGGAGTAGGCCTCCAGAGCCTGGAACTCATCTTTAGAATCTACCGAATCCATTGTCTCCAATACACGAAGCCCTTTCCTGATTTCTTCCAGGTTCTGTTCGAATCGGCCTTGGGCAATATACAGATTGCACAATCTCAAGTGCCCTTCTATCTTGGCATCCGCCTTCTCATTCAGCACAAGCTGCCTATAATGGTCTTCAGCTGATGCAAAGTTGTTCTGGATCTGATCGATGTATCCCAGCATTCTGGTATTGAAATAATCATCTGGATCAAGGGTATTGCATATTTCAATTTCCTTCCTGGCTTCCTCAAATTCTCTCTGGAAAAGATAAGTGTAGGCAATATACCGGTGGTGAAGTGACTGGTTTACAAAAAGAGACTGAGAGTCCGACAATGTTTTCCGGGCCTTGTCGTACCTGCCTTGGGCCATATAAATATAATTGAGATTGTTATAAGCGATTTCTGAACGATTATTTATGGTGAGGACTTTAAGATAATTCTCCATGGCAAGAGCCCATTCCTCTTGCATCCGATAGATCGAGGCTAAGAGCTCATATCCATCTTCAGAATAGGGGTAAAGATCGATCAGTTTCTGATAATTTTCAGCGGCTTTTTCTAGATCGTTTTCCAGAATAACAGCAGCGTTTCCTTGGATCAGATATCGCTCGCGTTCGGACACTCGGTGTATCAAAGAAAGTGCTTTACGCATGTATTCTTGAGATTTTATAACTAAGCTGAGATAGGAATAACCGATCGCAATTTCTTTGAAGGCTGTAGCGAATTCCGGATCTTCGGCAACCGCTTTCTCGAGGATTTCGATGCCTTCTTTCCACCTTCTCTGAAAATACATCCTTTCCGCATCGATATAATATTTCTGTGCGATGGGAGATTCGGTACTGATTTCACCGATTGGACGATCTATATCAGCCGCGATCTCTTCAGGTGTGATGTCGAATGTAATCTTTATTTGGGGAGTCAGGCTGTCTATGACTGCTGGGATCCTAGTGATGTCGACCTCAGATTGTTCTATGGTGTCGATAATGTTATTGGAGTTTGAATCCAAGATTTGAATAGCGATCTTCAGGCCATCGGTTTCTTGACGAATACCCCCTAACAAGAAATAATCTATGCTTCCCTCTTTAGCAATTTGGCTGAGCTCTTTGGAGTCATGGACCGAAGTTTCTGACAAATCTAAGATGTCGAAAATCCTATTGAGCTTCTCTTCCGTAAGAACCTGTAGGTATTTTGATTGCCCCAAATCATCGATCAGATAGGTCTGAAGGGCGTTCTGAAGATACTCCAGGCTTTCATCCCCAGTGTTGTTCTCAAAAGACATAACTGCGAGTGATATTGTGGAGACTTTAGGGGCCAAAGGTCCCGGTGTCTTCATTCTGTCCATCCATAAGTAAAATATAAATGCGAACACCAGAACTAAAACCACGGCTGCTGCATATTTTAGTTTCTTCGTTCGCTTCCACGTAGATAACGGACCTGCAGATGAGGCCCGTTCCTTCATCTGATCAATCAGATCGGTTACTTTTTGGAAGCGTTTCTCCTTTTCTTTTTCCAAACATTTCTGGACGATCTTATCCATATAGGCAGGCACAAGCGGCCTTAATTTCGATGGTGGGGCTGGGTCTTCATGGATCTGCTTATAGATATATCCAGTCGTGTTTTCCGCATGAAATACCCGCTCCCCGGTGAGCATCTCATAAATGATGAGCCCTAAAGAATATATGTCAGACCTCTGATCGATCCCACCTGCACGAGCCTGTTCGGGTGACATGTAGGCCGGAGTACCTGCGACTCCTTTCGACTCCTTTGATTCAGACCTGTGGATCGCTCTGGCCAGGCCGAAATCCATGACATAAACTTTGCCGTTGTTGTCAATCATGATGTTTGAGGGCTTAAGGTCTCTGTGAACGATGCCGTGTTTGTGTGCAGCATTGAGTGCATAGCCGATCTGGCAGGTGATATCCACGGATTTTTCCAGAGTCAGAGTACCGGAGGCACGAATCAGGTCTCTTAAATTCTGGCCCTTGATGTATTCCATGGATATGTATTTAACGTCGTCAGCAGTTCCCATATCATATATGCGGATCACGTTTTCATGGGAGATCGAGCGCGCGGTAAGGGTTTCTTTCTTAAACCATTCGATAAAGCGCGGCCGGGACGAATATTTAGGTCGAATGATCTTCAGCGCAACGACGATATCCAGTTCCCTATCCTCAGCTTTGTAGACACGGCCCATCCCGCCTCGGCCGATCTCTTCGATGATCTGGTAACGGCCGGCGAACGTTTCTCCAGGGACGAACTGGATTTTGTCTTCCGCGTATTTATCGGGGTATGGAGAGTAGGAAAGCGTTACCTGACCGGCTTCAAGATCTGCTCCGCATTTGTTGCAAAATGGACTCTCTAGGGGATTCTGTGTGAAGCACTTGGGACACTGTCTAGGATTCTCTTGATTGCCCATCATGGACAATAATAAGAATAACCAATTTTAAAGTCAATTTGTTATGCGAGATTAGCGTAGACCCACTGTTCCCTTTACAGAGTCGAAAAGCTTTTTGGAGTCATAGCCGATGCCGTCTTTGAAGACGATCTCGACTTTTTGGATGTCTTGAATTTTGGTGCTGGGGTCGCCGGCGATCACAACCAAATCGGCGATCTTTCCTGCTTCGACTGTCCCTAAAGTGTCCTCGATCTCGAGGTATTTCGCACCGTTGAAGGTTGCGACTTGTATTGCCTCTAAGGGGGAAAGGCCGGCCTCGACCAAGAGCTCAATAGCCCTGTGGTTGGCATAGCCGGCAACCACTCCGCCGTAGCCTGTAGGATCAGTCCCCACAAGCAGGAGTCCACCGGCATCGAAGAATCTCTTTTCCAAAGCCATGCCCTTTTTGAACAATTCTGGCCACACCGAGTTCTTACTGGCGGCGAGACGCGACCAAGTGCGGAGATAATCATCGCGGGTTTGAGGGGCCAAGGCATCAAGGACAGCGTTGGATGCGACGGGGCGACCGGGCGTCAAGGTTTCCAAAACAACGAGTGTGGAATCTATGGCCACTCCCTTTTCGATGAGATGTTGGATCAAGGCTGTGGCTTCCGGTCCATCAGGATCGAGCTCAGCCAAAGACTTCCGCGCAATACTGGCAGGAGGGTTTTTATCCGGGACTTTGTTTGCCACAAAATCTGTTGCCACGAAAAAGCCATGTTCCAGGCAGTCAATACCGAGATCTGCTGCCTCCCGGTAGGTGACAGCCCCGATGTGGCCCGTGACCTTTTTCCCTCGCTTGTGGACCTCGTCAATCACAGCCTTCATATCTTCTCGAGAGATCATGGCATAGACTTTAAAATCATCCACGCCTTCTTCATCCCAGTAAGCGACCATACGTCGGGCATCATCCGGGCCCTTCAGTGACTTCAATTGGTAGAAACTATCCATTCCCGGTCCATTGAAGAAGGGACTGGTCACTCTTATCTTGGGACCTGGGAGACGACCGGCTGCGATGGAATCTCTGATCTTTATGTCTGTGTAGGCCTCGATACTGCCTGCCGTTCGCATGGTGGTGACTCCGCCTGCCAGGTAGAGCCGGGTGAAGCTGATAATCTGCAGGTTGTACTGTCTGCCGGAAGGATAAAACATGTGTTCATGAAACATGATGAATCCGGGAAGGAGGGACTTTCCTGTGAGGTCCAGTGTTTCGGCGTCTTCAGGGATCGGGAGTGAGTCTGCGTCTCCTATGGATACGATTTTTCCTTCTTTTAGAATAACTGTCTGCTTTGGAACAGCGGGAGAACCGTCCCCTTTTATAACACGGACATTTTTAAGCGCAATGGTGGGCGAATCGTAGAGAATAAAGCCGCGGGTTTCGCGTGAGAAGCGTACGCCCTGCGCCAACAGTGCGACGGATAAAATCGTAAAAAACAGTACACGAATAATCTTATGTGACATGTCTTGCTCCTTATAGAAACTGAAGATGCTTGATACAACAGCTCAGTTTGGATGAACATATCACACCAAGAATTATTCGGTCAATTCACCTGAAATTCAGGGTGTGCTAAATTATTGTATCAGGCTAATGTTTTTGAAATCAGGTTGATTCCTCCACTGAGCTCATTGAACATCCCAAGATATTTCTTGTATAGACGAGATCCGAATCAAATGAAGCCTACTCGATCAGAGGATCTTTGCGCACGGTGAGAGGTTTGACCATGGTCTTGCCTCCCACTTTGAGAGTCACGGTGTAAACGCCGGGGGGAGCGGGGATGGGATTGAGTTTGTTGGTGCGGCGGTTGATGCCGGAATATTTCTGGCCGCGATCTTCGAGTGATTTTTTGAGCTTGTCTCCGATCTCTCTGCGTTCTTCCCACTCTGTGGTTTTGGTATACATCTCGAGAAGCTTTTTTTCGTCGTCATTCAGTTCGGGAGGGTTGAAGTAATAGCGCCATACAAATCGGTTGATTCCCTGCTTGGGCCTTACTTTAGGCTTGAGGGTCATTTTCTTGTCTTTGTCAGCAATCTCGAGCTTTACCTCTTTGACATCCTCTCCTGCATAGTAATGGATATTGGCGGCGCGTATGGGATTGGAACCCCGGTAGAGGAACTGCCCCCGGTTTCCACCCCGGTCCAGTGAGATCCACTGGGTGGCGACTTTGGGTGTGAAGAGATAGGCATCGCCTTCTGACGCGGCCTTGTTCAGATGCTGCAGGGGAGTGATGTCGTCACAGATCCATATCCCTCGTCCATGTGTGCCGATAATAAGATCGTGATAGAGCGGGTGGATCATGATATCGTGAACCGCCACGATGGGCAGGTTGTTCATGAAGCGTTCCCAGGTTTTGCCGCCGTCGGTTGTTGCAAAAAGCCCGAACTCTGTGCCCAAAAAGAGAAGGTCACGGTTTATGGGATCCTCCCGGATCACGTAGGCCACCTGACCGTCGGGAAGGGAATCGGAGATCCTCCACCAGATCTTTCCGAAATCCTCGGTTTTAAAAGCCCAAGTCGAAAAGTTGTCGCTGCGGTGGCCGTCTAGGGTGACATAGCAGGTGCCTTCGTTGAAGTGGCCGGCTTCGACCCGGCTTACCCAGAGTCCTTTGGGGGCATCGGGCAGATCGGCTGCGACGTTGGCCCAGGTTTTACCGCCATTGCGTGTGATCTGGATGTTGCCATCGTCCGTGCCGGCCCAGATGACCTCTGGATTTAGCGGCGATTCCGAAATGGTCACGATATTGCAGTGATTTTCCGCACCCGTCCGGTCTATGGTCAGCCCGCCGGTGTCGCGGTCGAGTTTGACGGGATCCTGGGTTGTAAGATCTGGGCTGATGATCTGCCAGGATTCACCCCGGTCCCGGCTTTTAAAGAGGAAGTTGCCTCCGAAATAGACCGTGCCGGGATAGTGCTGTGAGAGTACGATCGGGGCGGACCAATTGAAACGGAAAGGATTGTCGTCGCCCCATCCGGTTTCCTTATGGAGCTTGAGGAGCGCGTCGGTGACAAATGCGTCATAGTTGATGACGTTTTCTTTGCGGGGCTTGATGAAGGTGCCGGAGCGGGTTTTGATATTGACCCGCTGAATGTTGCCCTGTTGGCTTTCCACGTAGACCGTGCTCCAGTCATGGGGATCGACCGGAGTGTAGAAGCCGTCGCCGCCGCCGATCTTGAACCAGTGATCGGTGAGGATACCGGCGCTGTCGCGGCTGTTAGAGGGGCCGCCCCAGGTGCCGTTGTCCTGAAGGCCGCCGTAAACATAATAGGGATCGCGGTTGTCAGCGCCTATGGCGTAGAACTGGCTCAAGGGCAGGTTGTCGAAGAAGATGTAGCCTTTGCCATGATCATGAGTGAGTGCCGAACCTCCATCGGTTCCGATGTAGTAGCGATCTTTGTTGTTGGGATCGGACCAGAGGGTGTGGTAGTCGCCGTGGATACCGGTGTTCTGCTGCTTGAGGGTTTTGCCGCCGTCGTAGGAGATGTGATAGCTTCCGGTCACGATATAGACGATCTGGTCATCGAGAGGATTGACATAGATGTGAGTGTAGTAGAACGGGCGGTTCTGGTAGCGGTTCATGTATTTCCAGGTCTGGCCCCCGTCTTCACTGCGGTAGATCCCGGAGCCGAGCTTGGTCATGTCCTTGTATTCGGGATTTTCTTCACCTGAAGGAAGGTTGGCGCTGGGATGGAAGCCGCTCTCGAGGAAGGCCAAAACCACATTGGGCTTGGAGCGGCAGATTGCTAGGCCGATCTTCCCTGTGTCGCCTTCGGGAAGTCCGCTTGCGAGTTTAGACCAGGAGGCACCGGCGTCAGTGGATTTGAAGATCCCGCCGTTGGGACCACCGGAATCAAAGCGGTAGGGTTGGCGCAGGCGCTGCCAGAATCCGACGTAAAGGATGTCCGGATTGGAGGGATCCATGATGAGCTCGATGGCTCCGGTTTTGCCGTCATCGGGCAGGCCGTTTGTGAGTTTCTTCCAGCTGTTGCCACCGTCAGTTGTCATGTAGAGTCCGCGGGTTCCAGAGTATCCCCAGAGATGGCCGATAGCGGCTACATAAACCATGTCGGTGTTTTCATGATGGAGGATCATCTAGGAGATGGAATGCGTGTCTTTGAGGCCCATGTTGGAGAAGGACTTGCCTCAGTCTGTAGATTTATAGATCCCGTCTCCCCAAGCGATGGAGTTACGGGGGTTTTTCTCTCCGGTCCCGACCCAGATGATGTCGGGATTTGTTTGGCAGATGGCCACATCGCCGATGGAGGAGGCTCCATATTTGTCGAAGATCGGCTTCCAGGTTGTGCCGGCGTTTTTGGATTTCCACACACCGCCTGAGGCCGAACCCACGATGACGTGAGTGAAGTCATCGTCCAGGGCCTCGATGTCCGAGATGCGTCCGGACATGTTGGCCGGGCCGATATTCCGCCAGCGAAAACCTTGGGCTATGCCCGAATCGTCCATTTGAGCGATGGCTGGTGGTGTAATAAGCCCAAGCAGTAAGCAGATGACGCCTAAAAAGACTTGTACACTTCCTCTCTTAAAATCCATGATTATTCCTCCTTCATGCATGGTGGGATGAGGTATTATATAAATGTGCTCCGACTTATGCAACATCAAGAACTTTGAGGCTGAGTTCGTTGATGTGGCGGAAGTGTTTGGCATTGCTTGACATCAAGGGCAGATGATTTTCTACCGCTGTGGCAGCCACCAGCGCATCTCCAGCTCGTAGGCCCTGCGAGAGGCTGTATTCCTCGAGATAGATCGAAGCGCGATGGCCAATGTTTTCTGTGAGAGGAAGAACGGCAAAACTGAAGTCTGAGAGAAAGCTTTTAATATATTTATGTTGCGTTTGGTTCTGGGCGCACTGTAAGAGTTCCATATAGGAATAAACAGAGAGAAACCTTTTCTCTGTGTTGTCGATGGCTTCAGCAGCTTTTTGATTTCCCCTCTGAGCCCAGATGAAAATATCGGTGTCAAATATCATGTGTTCGTACGGTTCTCAACTTTTCCATTTTTCTAGGTACGGTTTCTTCCTGGGCTTGGTACATCCCGAAGAAAGGATGATCTTTGACTTTCATGTCTGTTTTTTGTCTATTAGGATGGATAGTCCCTTTGACTTTCCCGTGATAGAGGATCTCTACCTTTTCTCCCCGGTTCAAGGCCTTCAACACGCTCTTCATTTTGTATCTGAGATCAACAATGGATGCCTGTTAACTTTAGCTATTTGAATTCGTATATATCACCATGAAGAGAAAACCTTGCCTCACATTGTGTTTACTGTGTCTCGTTGCGATCTTTGCCTGGGCTGATCTATTTGCTCAAGCCCCAACCTGGGAGTGGCCGCGCTCCACACCTGAAGACCAAGGTTTGGACAGCGAACAGTTGACTGAGCTTGTTGAACTTATCCGAGAAGGGGAGCAGTTCCCCAGGCTCGACAGTCTTTTGATTGTGCGCAACGTCAAGATCGTGATCGAAGATTATTTCAGGAGATTATCGG
>JAUWSR010000140.1 GCA_030609975.1 Acidobacteriota bacterium
GAGAGAATCCCTTCGCCAAAACCAATTGCCAAATTTCAGGTGAATGATAGTAAAGAGCTGGCAGTGGGTGTTAGCCCGGAGACAGATGCCCTTTTGATCTTTGACCTGATGACAAATTCTCATGTTCTCATAACTGACAAAATATCATCTCCTAAAGATGTTGTTCTCTTGGATGACAGATATGCTCTGGTGTGCAGCCAGGATGAGGGGAAAATCTATCAAGTTGATCTGATAGAAAAGCAAATTGCAGCGGAAATCACTGATGATTTCCCCTCGATGAGGTTGGTTTTATCGCCGGATAGAAGAACGGTTGTTGCTATCCATAAAATGAGCAGCACGATTTCCGTCTTCAATGTTAATAGACATGAGAGTCCACCTCAACTGAAAAAGACCAGGACTCTGGATTTCCAGGAAAGGATAGAAGATGCCGTATTTGGTGAAGACAATGACCATCTCTTTCTCCTCAGCTCCAGCAAGTATCGTCTCTTCGGATTCAATCTGATGACAGAGGAGGTTATTTGGAGCATGAGGACAGGAGGTGTTAGGCCCAAATCAGGCTTCAAACAGGTCCTTTTTACCACTCTCTCATATCGCTAATTTCTTTCATTTCTTGCGAAAAGCAATCAGGATAAGAGGTGGCGTGATGATGGTTGTCAGCAGTGACATCCCCAGCACCAGGGTGTAGAGTTCTTGTGTGATTGTGTTTAAAGAAATCCCGACGAGTGCCACGATGATGCCCACTTCCCCTCGAGGGACGAGGCACACACCGGTCTGGATGCGCGTTTTGAGATCCTGTCCCCAGCAGCCCAACCAGGCCCCCAACATCTTGCTCACCACGGCCACCACCGTCACAACGGCGAGCAGTCCCCAGATGCGTGGATTTGCGAAGGCTCGCGGATCCAGGTGTGCCCCCATCATCACAAAAAAGAAAGGCAGCAGGAACTCGCTCACATATTTGACCTTGTTCTCCAGGTCATATACGCCCGCCAATTCATCGATCATAATGCCGGCCATAAAAGCGCCGATAATGGCGGCCAGCCCGATCACATCGGCCAGTTCGGCCAACCCCAGACACAGGATGATAGACACGACAAAGGGGCCTTCGGGTATGCGGATCCACCCCTCCACCCACTTTCGGGACTTCTTGGTCAGCCTGGGTCCCCAGATAGTCAGAAATCCCACAAACACCAGCGACTCCACTACCAGCAGGATAAACTCGACCGAATCGAATTTCCCCCGCGCCAATCCCCTCACCAGCGCCAGAGCGATCAGGGCCAAGATATCATCCAGCACCGCTGCTCCCAACACAATGTAGGCCACTTTGTGCTTGATCAAGCCCATGTCAGCCAGCACCTTGACCGATATCCCCACACTGGTTGCCAGGATTGCGGTGGCCACGAATAGGCTCTCAACCGCCTCGAATCCCATGAGAACCATGCAGCCATAACCTAGGACCAAGGGAAAGATCCCACCCAACAGTCCCACCAAAATCGCGGTCCGCCCCACCGCAAACAGGTCCTTAACCCGGATCTCAAGTCCCACATAGAACATCAGGAAGATCACCCCGATCTCGGCTAAGCTCATCAATACTTCATTGTGATGATCGATAATCCCCAAGACATAACTGCCCAGCAACATGCCGGCCAAAAGTTCTCCCACAATAGGCGGCATCCTTAATCGGGCAAAAAGTTCCCCCATCACCTTGGCAGAAGCAAAGATCACGAAAATATAAAATATGAGATTTCCGGTTTCCATGGCTTAGACCATCCTTTGTCTTTATAAAACATCCCTTCCCAGATGTCAAAACAGCGATTATGGGGACGGTTCTATTTAACGTCGAGGGCCCTATTTAGTGACTTCCCTCGATAGAAAGCTGATGAGGAAGAAAAACAAAAACCTGAGGTTTTCCCTTATAATCCTCAAGAAAACCGGTCCCCTCGACCCGTTTTCCTCTATAGGATCGCAAATTTGGAAACTCTTCAAGCCTCGCCTTTTCCACCACCACTGAAAATTCGCCCGTTTCCGCATGCAAAAACAGAAACTTTCCCTGCGATTGAACCTGCTCACATTGAAAACGAACGCTCAGCAGTTTTCCGACATTCCGCTTGGCCTCCCGCGCAGATATCACAGGATAGGGCTTAGGCTGCCAAAATCCTCTCCCTTCGCTGCGCGCCTCCTGCGCGGCCGCCTCCAGCCTTTTTCTGAAATCTTCCCGGTAGGGAAACTTCAAGAAGACCGACGCAAAACCTTCGATCAGGATAAACTCGTTAAAAAGCCTGTTATCTGTAAACACAAAGGCCAGAAGCCGGTTGTATTTGTCCCTCCTCTCCCAATCAAAAACCAGCTTCACCCGTTCCCGGTAGAGAGAATAGAAGGCAAATCGTTTTGACATAAATGCCAGAAACCTCACCTCCGCCCTGTCATCCCCAAGCTCTGGAGCGTCCACCCCGATAAGCCGTACGGTCTCCGAATCCCCGTTGTCGAGTTTGACACGGATGGTGTCTCCATCGTACACCGCCGTCACCGCTCCCCATTGCTCCCCTCGATCCTGTAAAGATGCGGCTGTTTTCTGACTTCCCCAAACCAGATATAGAATCAAAATTGAGAGGATTGAGAGAACAAAAATCGCAGGTCGTAAGTGATGCTTTAAAAAAGAAAGCCTCATTATATTAAGGACTACGGACTATCTTACCTGAACTTTTCAGGCTTAGCGCCCTATTTTAAAAAGACGGTAAATTTCGGCTATTTTCTCATAAGTGATTTTACGGCACGAACAATATGGCGGGCTGAGATCCCGTATTTATCCAGAAGCTCATCGGGTTCCCCGGAACGGGGCAGATCCCTGACCGCCAGGTGTTCGATCTCAGCCATACCAGCCAAGGCCATGCCTACAGCGCTTCCCAATCCCCCCACCGGATAATGATCCTCAACCACCACGACCTTGCCGCCGGCCGCCTTCACATTGCGCCTGAGACCCGCCTTATCGATAGGCTGCACCGAATAGGCATCGATCACCCGCACAGCAATATTCTGCTGCGCAAGCTCCTCATAGGCCTTCAAAGCCTCAACCAGCGTGATCCCGGCAGCAATGACCGTGACCTTATCCTGTTTGCTGCGCTTCAACACCTTGGAGCCGCCGATCCGGAACGCCTCCCCCTTCTTGTACAGCAGTGGTACGCTGGGACGCGATGTCCGCAAATATGACAATCCTTTATGCCGTGCTAAAACCTCCACACAGGCTTCGGTCGAATAGGCATCGCTGGGATAAAGCACGACACAGCCCGGGATAGGCGCAAAAATGGCGATATCTTCCAATCCCATCTGCGAAGGTCCGTCCGCCCCGATGCTCACACCTACGTGTGATCCTACAAACTTCATATTGGCCATGGAATAGGCCGCCATCCGGATCTGGTCATGCGCCCGGCTCAAAAAAGCGGCAAAGGTCGCCATGTATGGCTGAAAACCCTTGGCTGCCAGTCCCTGTCCCATGCCCACCATGTTCTGTTCGGCGATGTAGGCCTGGAACGAGCGCTTGGGGTATGCCGCGAAAAAATCCTCGGCATAGGTCGAGTTCTTCACATCTCCGTCCAATACCACGACCGCAGAATTCACTTTACCCAGATTCACCAAAGCATTGCCGTAAGCCCTACGTGTAGCCGTGGCTTGAGTGTATTCATTCTTCTTGAAATCGTAACGCTTCACCAAGCCCGGTCCCTTGACCGGCTTGGGCTTCCGCACCAATTTTGTGGCATCGATATCCGGCATAGGTCCAAGCTCTTCCAGTGCCTTTTGCCTGTCTTCTGCCTTCAAGGGCTTTCCATGCCATCCGTTTAGATCCTCGAGAAAAGAAACGCCTTTGCCTTTGAGGGTCCGGGCTAGGATCATCACCGGCTTTTTAGATTCCCGGGCAGTGGCAAACGCTTTCAGGATCTGCCCCACCTTATGTCCATCAACGGTGATCACATCCCATCCAAAGGCTAAGAATTTCAGTTCGTAAGGTTCGAGGTCATGTCCATGCATAGTGGCTTCCGACTGCGACAGCCGGTTGATATCCGCGATAGCACAGAGATTATCCAGCCCCAGCAGGGCGGCACTGTTGGCCGCTTCCCATACCGAACCCTCAGCGATCTCACCATCCCCCAGAATCACATAGGTCCGACGGCGCGATCTGGCCAGCTTCATGGCAGCCGCCATCCCCACACCCACTGATAACCCCTGACCTAGAGATCCCGTCGCCGCTTTCACCCACTTCATCCGCGGCGTGGGATGTCCCTCCAGCTCACTCGTGATCTTCCGGAGGTTTTTCAGGCTGCCGACAGGTAAAATTCCCGCCTCAGCATAGGCCGCCCATAAAATGGGAGCCGCATGCCCCTTGGATAGGACCAGTTCATCGTTGGCCCAATCAAAAGGATCCTTTATGTTATAGCGCATTTCATCGAAGAAAAGACATGCCATGATCTCTGCGATCGACATACAGGTTGTCGGATGTCCTGAGCCCGCTTCTGAAGTCATATTCACGGAATGAATCCGCAGTTTGCGTGCGATCTGTCTTAAGCTTTTTTTCTTATTTTCCATCGGGGCACCTCCCTCTCAAATTAGGTTATATAGAGCGTATATAGAGCGAAAATAATTATTACACATTTTAAAAAGGGGGTAAAGCAAAACTGCAAAAATACCTCAAAATATAGGGGTATAATTGATCGACCCCACAATATTTGCGTATCAGGCTTTTTTCTCAAACCAGAGTTTGTGGGATTTGACCGTGAAATCCAACGATGTGTACAGCTTAACAGCCGGCCAATTCTGTCCGTCCACGGTGAGTTCCACGTGTCCCGCTCCCTGCCGGTAGAGCTGGCGCATTCCGGACAAAATGAGTTTCCGGCCCCAACTGTTTCCCCGGAATTGATCCAGGACTCCAAACATATGGATCCACCCTCGTTTCGACTCGGTCGCATGCCTCCGGTCATCAACCACCTGCTGCCACACATAACCCACGATCTTCTCCCGATCCTTGGCCACGATCACATCTTGGATCTCGATCCCTGTCAGGGCCAGATAATAACTGACATCCGCCCTGGTATTGGGACAAAATCCCCAACTACCGGCAAAGATGCGGTTTTGGAGATCGGCTAAAAGACCTTCGTCCCCCTTCCCAAAATAGTTCAGCGGATCGAGCTTTTCTCCCGGAATCTGGACCAGGCCGCTCAAGAGTGTTCTTTCCATAAGCAGATAACGCCGGACCTCTGTGAAGCCTTGGCTCAAAAGGAACGCCTGGGCACCTTTACTCTCCTCATCTAAACAGATATGGATAACCTTGGCCCCCATTTCCCGGCAGCGCTCCCAAACACTCGCCAAAAGGCGCTTGGCCACTCCCTGGCGGCGGCAGCGGGGATGCACAAAACCATCCACGACCACTCTGTTGATCTTGAGCTCCGGCGTCAGATCAGCAAAACCCACCACTCCTTCGCCCTCAACTCGGGCAAGAAAGAGGTCGTTTTCGGGTTCATAACGGGGTTTATGGAGCCTGAGTTCGACAAAGCGGTGATCCCCCAAGCCTTCCCAGCTTTCCTCTCTGGCTGCAGCGCCGCAGATCTCCCGGTAAGCATCGAGATCGGCTTTGGCATAATTTTGGATCTCTATTTTAGCCACAACTTATCCTGGTTTATGCCACTGTAGATATTACCTATAACCATTTAAATTTCATTGTAGAGTAAAAGATGTCAACAAAAAAGTAAACCGAATCCTAAAAATGTGTCAAGACAACATGAAATTGTCCCCTGCCGTCAGCAAGATTGGATTTGGATTGTATCCGGGAGACACTTGTACTACAATTGCCCGAGAGGAAAGCCATGAAAAGTAACCCCGCAGATGTGCTCGTTTTCACACCTCACCCTGACGACGCCGAATTCGGTGCCGCGGGCAGCGTCGCCAAGATGATCCGTGAGGGCAAATCCGTAGTCTATGTCGTTTTAAGCAATGGTGACAAAGGCACTGACGATTTGAATGTGAAGCCCGAAAAACTCGCCAAGATTCGCGAACAGGAACAACTGGCTGCGGCCAAGGTCTTGGGAGTCAGAGAGGTCGTTTTCCTCCGCTATCCCGACCAGGGTTTGGAAGACACCCCTGAGTTTCGGAAAGATATCGTCCGGCAGATCCGCATCTTCCGGCCCGACCTGGTGATCTCCTCCGACCCCTACCGCCGCTACATCTGGCACCGTGACCACCGCATCGCCGGTCGCGTGGTCTTGGATGCCATCTTCCCCTTTGCCCGTGACGCCTGGGCCTATCCCGACCTCATAGACGAGGGCCTCACCCCTCACCGGGTCAATGAGGCCTGGCTCTGGGCCCCCGAGGAAAGCGATATCAACTTTCGTTCCGATATCACCGATACTTTCGAGCTTAAGGTCCAAGCCCTCCGTTGCCACAAAAGTCAGATCAAGGAGCCGTTTTCCTCAGAACTGGAAAAATGGTTGTGCGTCAGGGCCAAGGACATGGCAGACGGAGAGAAGTTTATGCTTGCAGAGGGTTTCCACCGCGTGGAAGTGTGGTGGTAGGCCGGAGAGGATTGTCAATTTGGCTTCGGAAGACCTCATAGGTCTCATCGGCCGTTCGTTCCCAGGAAAAACGCCCGGTCACATCTTCCCGGATCTTCTCTCCCGGCCAAAGACTCTTCTGATGGCTGATAAAATACCGGATACAGGCGGCTAAAGAAGCCGGATCGTTGGGGCGGAAGGAAAAGCCGCTGTGTCCTTCCCGTACGATGCTCTTCATCTTCCCGATCTTAGATACCAAAACCGGCGTCCCGCAGGCCATGGCTTCCACCACAACCAGACCGAAGGACTCATAAAGGGAAGGAACGACCAGTGCATCAGCCGCGGCATAGTGCTGCCGGAGTTCCTTTTGCTTTTTCGATCCCAGAAAAAACACTTGATCTTTCAGGTTTTTGTCTTCGATCGTCTCTTGAATACGACCGATCTCACGATTTTGAACAAACTCCCGCTTCTTCCCCCCTCCCACGATTTTCAGATGAAGACGGGAAAAGAGACCGGGATCATCGTGTTTAATAAGGTCCAGGGCTTGGATGATGCTCATCAAGCCCTTAACCGGTTCGATCCGCCCCACATACAATAGCGAAAGGTTGTTTTTCTCAGCGTTTTCCGTCTCGCCCTCTCTCCCCCTCAGGCGAAAGATCTCCTGGTTAACACCGGGATAGATAACCTTGGTCTTGACGGCAGGCAGGTTATACTCTCCCCGCAAGATGCTTTTTTCCTCAAGCGAAGATGAGATGATCTGGTCTGAAACTTGAGCAAGATGGCGCTCCGCTTCGATGCGATAGTCGTGTTCCTCTTTCTCCAGGGCCCTGTTTTTTAAAAATCCCAGGGTGTGGTAGGTATGGATCAAAGGCAGTCCAAAGCGGTACTTGATCCATTCCCCCACCAAACCGGACAGCCAGTAATGCGAGTAAACGACATCGTATTTTGTCTGGCTTTCAACCAGAAATTCCTCCAAATTCTCGATGAATTCGGGCAAAAATTCATAGAGGTCCCTGCGGTCAACAGGGCCAACCGGACCTCCCTCAAGATGGATCACACGCAGCGAAGAAGAGATCGTTTTTACGGTGTCAATATCGGACCGCTGACGGCGGGTAAAAATGTCAACTTCAACATCGGGGAATTGAGCCAGCGCTGAGCTCAACTCTTTTATGTATACATTCATGCCCCCAACGCCATCCCCGCCTATAAGTGAATAGGGACAGCAGTGGAAGCTCAGCAAACAGATTCTCATTCAGGGTAAACTCCACGCTCTAAAACTAGGTTGTATATTTTACTCTTTAGGGCCCCGAATTCATACTTATATTTTTCCGAGCCCCTTAAAAAATCCGCCTCAATTTTCTTCTCCGAGATCGCATCCCTCAAGCTCCGGTCAAACAGGTAATATCCAGGGCTGTATGAGGCAAATTCCCGGTTAAAAGCCATGTTGTAGAAGGCTACAATATCTCCATATACAAAACTGAGCAGAGCAGCCAGGGCCTGCTCCTGTGAGTACAAAAACCGCAGTTCGATCCATCCCTTCTGAGCACAAGCAAGAGTCAGATCATGAAAGAAACTCTCCATGCCCGGTTTCCCCCAAAAACGCTGTTTATCCGGGCCGCTTTTTTGGTGGAGTGAGATAAAATCCACCATCCGGGATTTAATATCCTCAGGAGTCACGTACCTAACGTCCCTTAGCTCCGGCAGCGTCTCCACCTTGCGGAGTTTTCGCCTCAGTTCATGCCGGCATTTTCGTTTCAGTCCCGCCAAATATTTCTCATAACTAGCAGGCAGCAGCAGTCTTGGTGTCTCCTCGCTCTCTTCAATACGGCCTCTCCAACCGTGTCCTTCAGCCGTTGGCTGCAGGTATTTCAACGTAGGCGATGAGGCAGGAATATTGATGAGCTCAAGTTTGTTTATCTCGGTGAGTTCCGTCTTCAAATATTGGAACAGCTCATCAAAATATCTATTTTCTTGCCCCCTAGGAAAAATAAAATCAGAGTAATCGGTGACCTCCTGGCTGGCCATAGAAAAAAGGCCATTTCCCCGACGCATGAGGGGAGCGATCCCATAGAGGTCCTGTCCCTCATCCTGGAAAACCAGAACCTCCAGCGCATGTTTTTCAGATAGATTTTCCCACCAGGATCTAAACCATTCAAAGGTCAAAAACACACGGTCCGAAGCGCAGGATTTAAGGGCAGCATTCCAGATTCTCTCCAGAGCTTCAAAATCCTCAACACTTTCAATCCGCCTTATTTTCATCGCCATTCCTATTTCCACTAAACGCAGAATTTTACCACATTCCGGAAATCAAGTTAATCTTTCGTCCAAAGAGAAAATATTGTCGACATACCTATTCTTTTAAATTCTACACACCAAAATATCGGCAGATTTTATGAATATTTCAGACGCCTGAGTTATTCACGGGTCGAGATTAGTACAGCGACAAGGAAGTGGCTCATGAGCTGTAGTCAACTACAGCGATTGGGCCACGACGAAGTCGATGTGCTGAGATCGGCTCGCCCGGAGGGGAAAAAATGTCGATTAGATTTAAATCCCATAATGTAAGCGGAGCATTTAGAAGGCAATCATCTAGGGAAATGTGGATATAATAAAACAATGGTTATTGGCAATATCGACATTTTTTATAAATAATTCAGGCTACTCGTATTTGCGGGCTCTAACAGGATCAGTATTAGCAGCTCTATAAGCCTGGAAGCTCATGCTTAACCAGGCAACACCCAACGTAAGCAGTCCCGCAATCACAAAAGCCGGC
>JAUWSR010000176.1 GCA_030609975.1 Acidobacteriota bacterium
ACCTATCTAATCAGCTAAAATACTAGGGTTCAAAACGGATTCTGTCAAGAAGTCATGCATAAAGTAATCAGCGCCTCAAGGCGCACCGATCTCATTGCTTTTTTTCCAGAGTGGCTTTCTGAAGTCATCCAGGCAGGATCTGTCCAAGTACTCGGTCCTTCAGGACACAGCTACACGGTTGATCTGAGTTCTGAGAATGTCCACACTTTTGTACTCTGGTCCAAGGATTTTTCTAAGCTTGTTTCTGATGCATATGGAATAAGATCAGCACTCAGACGTTATGAACAGCTCTATCTGCTCTTTACGATAACCGGCTTAGGCGGTACGTTTATCGAGCAGGGTGTTCCGCCGCCTGCTCCTGCCGTGGATCAACTTGATGCTCTGATCGACATCGTGGGTTCACCTGAACGTATCTCGGTGCGCTTCGATCCTGTAGTCTTCTGGAACGATGAACAAGGTTTAAACACCAATCTACATTTTTTTAAAGCATTAGCTCCGGAACTCTCCATGCGGGGGATCAAGGCTGTAAGATTCAGCTTCACCCAATGGTATAACAAGGCTCTAAAGCGGGCCAAAAAACATAACTTCAATTTTTATGATCCCCCTGAGGAAGAGAAACTCGACTATACTCGGCAGTTGGCGGACATTGCTGCGGATAAGGGGCTGCAACTTTATGCCTGCAGTCAGAAATTTTTAACTCAGGTAGAAGGTGTAGAGCCTTCAGCCTGTATCGATGGGAACCTTCTCCATAGGCTGCATCCTTCAGAATTACCCGTTTCGAAAAAAAAAGACAAGTCGCAGCGTCGAAAGTGTGGTTGTACGGATTCTGTGGATATCGGCAGTTACACGCAGCACTGTCCGCACTGTTGTTTGTATTGCTATGCTAATCCTAAGATGTGAGTTTGCTTCGTCGCAGCGCTCCTCGCAATGACGTTAGATCGCGAAGCACTATGAGGTTGCTTCGCTCCCTGCGGGAGCTCGCAATGACAAGAGGGGAAAATCTTTGTTTTCGAGTTTGAGGAGATATTCCTTCAGGTCCATTCCGGCGCCGAATCCGGTCAGGCTGCCATCTGAACCGATGATCCGGTGGCAGGGGACTATGATGATCAATGGATTTTTGCCCAGTGCCTGGCCTATGCTGCGGTAACCCGTGTGATGGAGGCGTTCGGCCAATCCCTTGTAGGATACAGTCTCTCCATAGACTATCCTGCGGGCTTCATCCCAAACACGCTGTTGGTAGGGAGTGCCGATGATGTAGTCCAGCTTGAGCGATAAGAAGTCTTCTTTTTGCCCTGCGAAGAATCGGTCAAACAGGCGTTTTTCCTCAGTAAATTTGTCATCCAGGTGGTCTAAGAGGATGGAATTATCTTTAAAGTACTGCGAAGCTTGCAGAATCGAATCCGGCGTTTTTAGATACTGCGCCCAGGCTAAACCCTTCTCACTCCGGACTAAAAAGAGTTGTCCTCTAGGAAAGGAATATACGGTGAAAAACATAGAAAGCTAGATTCCTATGGAAAGGCGCTCGGCTAAAGCGGGAGGGAGATCTGCTGCCAGAATCTTGCGTTGGGCTTCCTCGACCTCGTACTCGAGTCGGAAGAAGCTGATCTTTTTGGCTTTATCATCGTAGATGGCACAAGCTGCGCGTGTATTCCGGTCGCGCGGTTGTCCCACGGATCCCGGATTTATGAGGTATCTTTTATCCGATTCGATCTTCATTTCATTGGAATTCCCTGTGAGAAACGTCCCTTCAACGATGTGGTCGCTCTCTGAATAGATAAAAGGGAAGTGAGTGTGACCAAAAAAGGTGATGGGAGTCTCTAAATGCAGGAACGCCTCGGCCGCATCAAATTCTCCAAAGATGTAGTAGTCTTCATCGAAAGGGGCGCCGTGACAGATTGTGATCTGGTCATGTAAGATCACCGGCCCTTTTTTGAGGTTATTCAAGTAGCTTAGGTTCTTTTTCGTGACCGTTTCTCTTGTCCAGTGGATAGCCGAGGCGGCGATAGGATTGAAGGTGTGTACCGAGTCGAGATCGCAGCAGACAGCCTTGTCATGGTTTCCCCGGATCATGGAGATGGGCTTAAGCATACGCAGCTTCTGGATCACATCATTGGGATCGGCCCCGTACCCTACCATGTCGCCCAGGAAGAGATAGTGATCGATCTTCCGGCGCCTGGCGAACTTTAAGACAGAGAGCAGGGCCTCGAGGTTGCCGTGGATGTCTGTGAAAATTAAATAGCGCATCAGTTCGCCAATACGTGTTCTTTCCTTAGGGTATCATAAAGTTGATGGGCGTGGTAGGAACTTCTTATGAGTGGACCAGATTCAACGGCTTCAAAACCTATTTCTATAGCAATAGCCTTAAAACGGGTGAACTCAGCCGGTGTATAATATCTTTCCACCCGCAGATTATTGCGGCTGGGCTGGAGATATTGTCCGATGGTTAGAAGTCCACACCCGCTGTTCCTCAGGTCTTGAAATGTTCGGATGATTTCTTCTTCACTTTCTCCCAAGCCCAACATCAGTCCTGATTTGGTGACCGCTCCCAATTTTTTAGCGTCCTGAAGGACCTTGATAGAACGACGGTAGTTTTCCAAAGGCCGGTTGATCTTTGGATAGAGTGTCTCAGGGACCTCTAAATTGTGGTTTAAAACTTCAGGACCGGCCGCGATTACAGATGCTAAGATATCTACGTTGCCGCCGAAGTCAGGGACCAAGACCTCAATCTTTGTTTGAGGAGAGACTTTTCTGATTGCCGCAATGGTTTCAATAAAAAGCGAGGCTCCTCCATCGGGAAGGTCATCTCGTGTGACTGAAGTGATGACGGCATACCGAAGATCCATGTCAGCCACGGATTCAGCTACACGCTCGGCTTCATCAAGGGCAGGGGAGTGGGGTGAGCCGGACTTTACCGCACAAAAACCACAGTCCCGAGTACAGGTATCCCCCAGAATTAAAAAGGTCGCTGTTTTCTGGGACCAACATTCAGAGGCGTTCGGACACTTGGCGCTCTGACAAATAGTGTGAAGGTTTTTTTTCTCGATCAGCGATGATACATAGAAGAAGTTGGAGTGAGTGGGGAGCTTGACCTTCAGCCATGACGGCTTGTTAAGTGTCTGCACTTAGAAATGTTAGGCCTAGTAATACTCGAACTCTCGTTCGCGCCGGAGGCGTCGTCTCATCCGTTTACGTGCCTGGGCGTCCTTCATGCGGCGCTTTTCTCCAGGTTTGAAGTAAACAGAATGCTTTTTGATCTCTTTGATAATAGCTTCCTGCTGGACCTTGCGCTTGAACCGTTTCAGAGCGACTTCGATAGATTCACCTTCGTCTACAACTACGAATGCCAAAGAGTCTCACCTCCTTTGAATTTAGGTATCGAATTTATACCGAATTTGCGTCCCAATGTCAACCCCTGTATAATGTGATGACCTTAGGGATGGAGGCTCACATGCCTATGCCTTCCAAGGATTAGTTTTAGACAGAGAATGAGAAAGAGTCGAATTCGTTTTGGTTCAGCTTTTGTATTGGTGTGTTTTATTCTGGGCTGTATCCTCTTAGTACCGATCCAAACCTTAGGACAGGAGCAAGAAAAAGCTGTCGATCAAGAGGATAAACAAGCAGCAGAGGAAAAAGAACCAAAAAGAAGCAGTTGGATTGCCCTCCCCATCATTTTTTATACTCCAGAAACAAAATGGGCTCTTGGTGCGGGTGCGATTTATTATTACCGGCCAAAAAGCGTGAGTTTGGATACCCGTCCCTCCAGCATTAGTGCAACAGCTTCCTACACACAGAATAAACAGTGGGAGTTTGGAATCGTTCCTGATTTTTTCTTCAAGAACGAAGAGTATCGAGTCATCGGTTTTGTAAATGTGCGGAAATGGGTTGATAAATTTTATGGAATCGGGAACGACAATCCCGTTCAAGGTGAAGAGAATTATACCACCCGGACATTCAATTACTATGCCAGATTCCAAAAGCAGATCCGCTCTGATTTCCACCTGGCTGTACAGCATGAGTATCAATACAACAATATCATCGAAACCGAGGATGGAGGCCGGCTTGACACGGGATTGATCTCTGGGAGTGAGCCAAACAGCATCTCCGGATTATCGTTGATTCTGAACTGGGATTCACGCGACAATCTGTGTGCACCTTACCGAGGCATCTGGTGTGAAGTTTCAGCATCCATCTTCCGGAAATGGTTGGGGAGCGATTACACTTTTGAGCGCTATAATTTAAATTTCAGAACTTATATTCCAACTTTTCCCCGACATGTGTTGGCTCTACAGTCCTTTAATAATTTTATTATCGGAGAGGCTCCTTTTCAGATCATGTCAATTCTGGGCGGAATGAATTTCATGCGGGGTTATTACATGGGGCGATTCCGCGATAACAATGCCATAATCCTGCAGGGAGAATACCGGATGCCGGTATGGTGGAGATTTGGAGCGGCTGCTTTTGCCAGTGTTGGGGAAGTAGCTCATAAAATCGACCATTTCAAGCTCTCAGACTTTAAAGTGACTTATGGCGTGGGAATCCGATTCGCGATCGATCCTAAGGAAAGGATCAATTTTCGTTTAGATTTTGCCTGGGCTGAAGATTCAACCGGATTCTACTTCACGGTTGTAGAAGCCTTCTGAGCTATTTTCGTTTGGCCCGGGGAAGAGGTTTCAACCCATCCTGTTCTGCCACGAGTCGGTTCCACCACTCGGGAAATTTGACGGAGCCAATGGAGCGTTTTTCGGCATCATAGATCCGGAAGTGGTTGTACTTCACCAAAATTTGATCTCCCAGATCCCACCAGGCATCGATCACTTTATCTGCGTTGTTGTTACAGTAATCTGTAAGGAAATCAATCGTCAGTTGAGGATCTTGCTTGTAGAGTTCAAGTGCTGTTTTATCAATGGCTTGGCTCCGATCGATGACGTCATCCTCCCATTCTTTCTGGGCCTCCATGACATCTTTTATGGCATAGGAGTAAATGACCTGGGTGTGGAAATCGACATAGTCAAAGGCCCAACGGGCGGAATGACGGTCAAAATGCCAGTGGTCACCGATGGAGAACGACCTGGGAATCCGGGTGATCCCAGCATAGAGGGGCATATAGCAGGCCGTATCCTGAGCTCCAAATGAGAGCCAGACCACGCCACCGATGGGATTAGGGAGCCAATCCCTGCATACGGCGACTGTGGTGTATTCCACTTTGTTGACACATACACAGCGGGGACTGGTGTAGTTTTGATCATCCAGATTAAAGCCCCTAAACCAGTTGGGATTAGCAAAAGGGCCGCCCCTAAGGCCGGCAGCAGGATCATAGGGTGTTCCCTGGTATTTATCCCGCATTAGGGCTATGACATCATTTAGGGACAGCTTGTTATCGGGTTTTACTGAGAATGGAAGCTCCATGTTTGGTATGGCCTCGTCGATGCTTTGAGAAGGAGCCACGAGGTCAAAGAGCCGCCAAAGACGTCCACGTCTGGCTTGAGTGCTGGCTGCGCTACCTTCAGTAGGGGAATAGGCCTTTTTCCAATTGAAAGGTTCCCCACTCTTGGGGTCCCAGAAGCCTTTTTCTTCGGCAAATGAGATTGCATTGGCGGAGGCTAAAAAGTTTCGTGTGTCTTTGAGATCGATCTCACCGATACGGGATTCGTTAGGGCAAAAACTGACATGATCATCGGGGATACGCTGAGCACACCAAACAGCTCCCGGATCGCCGCTCTCCGGTGTCCAGAGAGGGCCGACCGGCATGATCTCGAAGATCCAAGCTTCTTGGGGATCAGCTACCGCCAACATTTCACCGCTGTCCACATGGCCGTAACCGTATTTTTCCGCTAATTTCCCCATAAGCGCAATGGCCTCTCGGGCTGTTTTGCATCTTTCCATGGCCAGAAGAGTCAACATGGTGATGTCCATCTTGGCCGTTGGAGTTGGATTGCGCATTTTTCTCTGGCATCAGATGGTCGATTCCCCCAGAGCCAGTTGATGTTCGTTCATGTATCCGAAGACTCCATGGATGTAGGCGTTAGTCCGGGAGACCTGAGGGATATCGAGCTCCGTGTATCCTTCTTTGAGGACCATATCCCATTTCTGCCCCACTTCGGGCGGCCAGGTCTTTATCTGATTGATATGGTAGATCTTGCGCATGGAACCCGGCTCGTGGTCTGCGGCCGGGATGTGGCGAAAGGTCCAATCGCACATCCCACAGTCTGCTGTATGGGTGACCATGACGGAGCCGTCAGTGGAGGCTTTTTTACCGACCAGGATTACCGTGCAGCCTTCGGGAAATTCTATATCTTTTTGGGTCGCTTGATATGTGAATGGTCTAAAATGCATGGCTGTCCCGATTAGAACAACCAAGAGAACAAGCGATGCTAGGATGAAAACTGTTCTTTTCAGCTTCATTCAAACCTCCGTTTCTTTGAGTTGGTACCCAGCTTTGATTATGCAGGCATCTGCAGTGATACGCATGGGTTCGATCAGGGGAATTGGAATATCCTCGTCCTTGAGGACCAGGGGAACTTCTGTGCAGCCTGCGATTATGGCCTCAGCTCCGCGCTGGATCAATGCTTGAGCGATTTTCACAATGGCTTCCTTATTGTTTTCGGCGATAAATCCCGCCTTGATGCCCTGCTTTCCAAAAATTGTGTTCATTACTCGATCCTGTTCAGCAACAGATGGGGAGATGATGTCAATCCCCGCGGGGGCATAGGTGGAATGAAATAATTTCGAGATCAAGGTGCCTGTGCTCGCGATGAGCCCGGCGGTTTTGAGTTCGGAGACGTTGTTTTGTGCCCAGTATAAGGACTCATCCAAAAGACTCAGAAATTCAAACTCAACCTGCTGCTTCACCTCAAGGATAAAGTAATGCGCCGTTATGCAGGGGATAGCGATAAAATCGGCTCCGGCCCGTTTCAGACTCTGAACTCCCACAACCAGAAAAGTAATCGGGGACGGTCCTGTTTTTAGTATAGCATCAGTTCGGGGGGGGACTTGGGGAAAGCTGTTTATGATCACATGGATATGGTCTTGATCTGTTTGGATTTCAGTTCTTTTGATAATAAGATCATACATGTGAAGTGATGCCTCGGGTCCCATGCCTCCTAAAATACCTATGGTTTTGTTCATTTCTGCGTACCTTCAGCCATAAGTTCTTTTATCTTGTCCAAAGGAAGTGCATCCACTTTGTGTTTATCGATGCCTTCCATGGTTTCAGCTTTGAAAAGCGCATTCAGAATTGCTTCCTCTGCAGCTTCCGAGGCAGCTAGGAAAAGCGGCGACATCTTGTTATTTCGAAGAATTTCTAGTTTTAAGGTTGCATCTCGTGTGGCGTTAGGTATTCGGACGGCTTCGGCCGTAGAGAAGGCAATAGCATAGTCACCGCTGCTGTTTGAATAATAGCCACCGGTTCGGGGAATGCCCAAGAGGGCACGTTTGGCGAGGCGTTTTAGATTGCGGCTGTCGAGAGGAGCATCTGTGGCAACTATCATCATACAGGAGCCCTTAGCATTGTCTTCAACGTACATTCTGAATGAATGCCTGCCCAATTTAATGCCGACCGGCAAACCTTTTATCTGGAGGACTCCTCCATGGTTGGTTTGCACTAGAACTCCAACGGTATAGCCTCCTAATCCATCTGGAAGTTTGCGTGAAGAGGTTCCGATCCCTCCTTTGAATCCGTAGCACATCGTTCCTGTCCCGGCACCTACGCAGCCTTCTGCGACCGGGCCGGAGGCAGCCTTTTCGATGGCCGCCAGGACATGTTCCTTTTTAACATGCCTTCCCCGGATATCGTTTAAATGGCTGTC
>JAUWSR010000141.1 GCA_030609975.1 Acidobacteriota bacterium
ATAAGGACTTCGGCGGCCTGCGCAATGAAGAGGATTTTCTGATCACAGAAGAAGGCTATCGCCTCCTGGGAAAACCGGTTCCCAAGACCATCAAAGACGTAGAAGCCCTTCGCTGATTCATTGTATTTTCCTGGATAACAACACAAGTTTTACGTATGAGTTGGACTTGAAGGTTTGAGTTCCTCCACTTAGAATTATGCCAGAACTGAGTTTTATCTATCGTCACATTGAAGATCTCAGAGTAATTCGGGCTTTAGCTTGACAGCTTAAAATCATATTGATTATAGTGAACAACTCCTCAAGAGATTTGAGGCGAATACAACGCCCTGAATTGATCGTCATCGCTCGCAACACCCCTGAGGAAGCGGTCCTCACTGTATGTAAAATCGCAAGCATAACAGGTCCAACTTATATTTATATTGTTTGCTCAACACAATGTCCTCCTGCTGCTATATGCAGCGGTTTAGGATCCGCATAAACTAAAGCCTAATCTCACCCACCCCAGGAACGAAGATATCTGGGGAGGAATCCCTTTTAATACAAATTTTTCATGAGCAGCACTTGACAAAGGGGGGTTTTTTGCCTATATTGACTTTGTAATACAAAGTACTTTGATTTGGAGAAACAAGATGACAGAAGATGAAAAGAAACTGGCTCTTCAAGATATCGCCTACATCAAAGAGATGGTGTCTCAAGCCAAAAAGGACATCAGTCACTTTGGCAGCGGTTGGATCATGATGCTGTGGGGCATTTTTTGTTACATCGGAGTAGCCGGGCAGAGGCTCTTTTTTACAGACGGCCCAATCATCGGGATCTGGTGGACAGGCTTAACCGTTGTAACCATTTTCCTAACATTTATGATCGCCAGATCCCATTCGCAGGGAGCATCGCCCAAGCAGCTTCGCTCTTACGCACGCTGGTTCATGATATTTTGGCTTCCCCTCTTAGCTCTCGCTTACACGCTCTGCCTTTTTTGTGTGTTCCTCCCCGATTTATCGCTCGCATACATTTCGGTATTCATACTCCTGGTGATATCCACCGGCTATATCATGTTGGGTCTTATGTTCTTCAGAGATATTCTTTTTATGGGTCTGCTCGGAATGATCGGGACTATTATCACTGCAATCTTTTTCTTGGAGTATAATGACATTATTCTGGGAGTCCTGTTTGGGACAGGATTGATCATCTCAGGTCTGGTGATCAACCAGAAGTGGAAAAGCCTCAATGGACGAACATCTCAGCCTTAAGCTCGATAAGGTCATCCACCAAAAAGCCCGCTTGGGGATCATGTCGATCCTATCGGTCAAGGAGGAAGCGGAATTCAACTATTTGAAAACGCAGATGAAGCTCACCGACGGCAATTTAAGCACCCATCTCAGCCACCTGGAAAACAGCCATTACATCCGCATTAAGAAAATTTTCGTCAGAAAAAAGCCTAAGACCGTATGTCGCTTAACGGAGAAAGGCCGCAAGGCTTTCATGGAATACATTAAAAACCTGGAACAGATTATCGGCTCTGTTCCTCAGGTCTAAAAACTAAAATCACTTTTTATTAGGAGGTACACATGTCTAAAATATTCAACACTACCGGTTTGTCTACGGCTCTTCTTGCCACGCTTTTTGTGATATTTCTAACAGCTCAGGTCATGGGGTCGATTCCCGGGCGCTTCCCTTCCCCTCAGTCCTTGGTCGAAAAAGTTCAAACTGCCAAAGGCCTGCTGCAGCAGGGTGTTAATGCTTGGGATATCACCAAGATGAAGCAGGCTCGGGACAAATTCCTGAGTCTCCATCTCCAAGAGAACGAAACAAACGTCGACCTGCTTTATTACTTAGCACTATCAGATTACCGGATGGCAACCTATCACATCACTCAAGGTGTCATGGAAGAGATGGGAATCCATTTGACGAAGGGGAAGAAATTCCTGGAAAGGATCTTCGATCTCGATCCGGATTGGGGAGAACCCTATGCGATCTATGTCACACTGTTGGGATTGGAGATCGCTATGAATCCAGAGGAAGCCATGACCATCGCGTTCGAGATCGGAGATTATTTCGGAAAAGCCTTTGCCAAGGATCCGGATAATCCACGCACCAATCTGTTAAAGGGGACCTCCGAGCTATTCACTCCCGAAGCTTACGGAGGTGGACCCGATATCGCGCTGGACACACTGACCACCGCCCTGAACTGCTTTGAAGAAGAAAAAATCACTAATCCCATGAAACCAAGCTGGGGAAAAGACGATGTCTACACCTTCATGGGCATGGCCTACAATCAAAAAGGGGAAACTCAGAAAGCCAGGGAACATCTTAAAAAGGCCTTGAGCATCAATCCGAATCTGGGTTTGGCTAAAGACAAGCTTGAAAAAATCAAAGATCTGTAGAAATTTACCTTGCGACTCCTATTAGCTCGGTTCCTCTGCATATCCATGCCCCTTCAGGACAGGCACCAAATACCACACAGGGAAATACTGTTGTTGTTCATTGGTGGGACGATCTTTCAGAAAAACAAAATCCACTCATTTTCGAGTGAAATGTGTTGTTAATACATCGTACAGTTTCCCGGGGAAAGCGGCCTCGATCTCTTTTAGGCTTTTGAGGCCGAATATATTGGCAATGGCGATGGGGTCTGCGCGATAATCGGTATGGCCTTCATAGAATCCGTAACGCATGATGTAATAGGGTTCCATTTCACTCGTGTGGATGTGGGTTAAAATACGAATCATCTCCTGGAATTGTTTGGATTCCAAATGTCTGTATTTTGCTTTTAAAAAAGCTTGCTCAGCTTCATCCAGTTCCCGCCGGATCCGGATATGATAGCCGCCGAAGATCTCATCCTTAAAAATGGACTCCTGCCAGCCTTTGGTCATAAAAATCTCATCAAAATAAATTCTCTTTCCATTGTAATAGAAATATTCCACATCTCCCCACGGTCGCTGTTTAGCGCGGTAAATCTTGGTTTGCTCCAAAACCAGATTCCACATATGGAACATGGGCCTCGCCAGATCCGGATGTGTGAGTCCCAGGGCTCTTACAAAGTCATTATCTCCCTTGAGGATGGAAATGATGTCCTCATCCTGAGCCATAAAGCCCACTCCAGAGGAGCTTTTGGGACGCCCTAGCGTCGTGATCTCAGCGATGGACCGGCCTGCTATGGTCTGAGTTTTTTCCAATTCCTCATCTGAGTGAATGCCCGTGGCGGCCAAAGCAGGAAAATCTGCAGCGTCAACAACCAATTGTTTTCCCTTGCCATGCCGGGCATACACATATGGTTCCCCATTCTCGAGGGTGACCGGAATGAGGACAAAATCCTGATCCATCGTAACAGCTGTGACAAATTCTTGTTTGTTTGCGTTTCTGAACGGAGAAGGAATTTGAGGCCGATCCTTGAGCAGTTCAGGATAAACGGGTCGTACAGCATCCTGCATATCCCGGGCATAAAAGGAGAAACTCATACTCAAGCCTGCGATTGCGATCCCCAGGCCAATGGTGATTCCCAATACCAAAAAACTACGGAAGTCATTTTTTCCCATACTGTTTTTCCTTATCTAGTTCATTTATTTTATTCGTATCGCAAGGCTTTGACCGGGTCTGTTACCGCCGCCCTTAGAGTCTGAAAACTTATGGTCACCAGCACAACCGCAACAACCACAATCCAGGCAGCCAGAAAAAGCCACCATTGGAGGGGGATGCGAAAGGCATAATTGGCAAGCCATTTTTGCATTTGCAGGAAGGTAAAGGGTATGGCGAATATTCCAGCAATCACAGCCAGCCTCAAAAATTCTTTGGAAAGAAGAAGATAGATGTCTCGGACAGAAGCTCCGACCGCCTTTCGGATACCGATCTCCTTGGTCCTTTGGACAGCGTTATGGGAAGCTAACGCAAACATCCCTAAACAGGCAATAAAGATGGTTAAAAATGCAAAAAGAGCAAAAACGCGGCTGAATTTCTGCTCATAAGCGAAATGACGGTTGAAGAACTCATCCAGGAAGAAATAGTCAAAAGGAATCCCTGGAAAATGATGCTGCCAGGTGCTTTTTACCTGGCCCAAAGTCTGGTAAAGATTCTGAGTGTTGATCTTAACAGCCACATAACCTCGGTTTGGGGAATAAATGTAGATCAGAGGAATAGGAGTGGTCTTGGGTGAGAGTTGATTGTAGTTTTCGATGACTCCGACCACAGGCAACTCTCGACCGCGCCAGACGACCTCTCGGTTGATAGTGTCTTCTGCATTTTTATAGCCCAACAAATGGACAGCCGCTTCGTTCAGGATCATGGAATCGGTATCGCTGGGGAATTTTTGCGAGAAATTTCTGCCCGCCAAAAGTGTAATTCCAAAGGTGGGAATAAAGTTTTCATCGATACCCACAAGATTTATGAGGTGAATATCTTGAGGATCATCTTCCTTTTTGCGAAATACATGACCCCACAACACCTGCTCACCAGGAACAGCGGTCGTACTGGTGAAGCTCAAAACTTGGGGCACGTTTTGTGTGTTGTCTCGAAAGGCGTTAAAATTCTTCGAAAAAACCTCAGGAGGGGCCATATTCGTCCCCGGACAATGCAGCACCAGGATCTGTTCGACTTCGATTCCCGGATCATTTTCCAGCATAAAAGTCAGCTGCTGAAAAATGATCAGAGTTCCGGCGATGACGGCTACAGAGACAGCCAATTGAAATGTGACCAGAAATTTCCTTATGCGCACTCCGGCAATCCGACGCATCAGGCGCCCCTTAAGCACAGCCGTCGGTTTAAAGGCAGACAACAAGACGGCGGGATAAAATCCGGATAAAAAGGTCCCAATCAAAAACATCCAGATATATGTCTGAAGAGATTCCGACTGAAGCAAAGAACGAAAGGATAAAGAAGTGCCGGTGAACTGACTGAAATAGGGGATGAAGGAGACGACCAAAAGTAGAGCCAACAGCGCAGCCATAAGATTCAAACCGAGGTATTCAAACAGAAACTGTTTTATAAGCTGCTGACGGTAGGCACCGGAGACCTTACGAATCCCCACCTCTCGGGCTCGCTCCAGTGCACGTGAGGTTGTGATGTTGATATAATTTACCCAGGCCAGCACCAGGATAAAGACGGCGATGATCGACAAAATCCTCACAGCTTCAGCGTTCCCCTGTGCATCAGGTTCAATCTCAAACGCCAGGTCAGACATGAGATGAATATCCTCCAGAGGCTGAAGCATAATTTCCTGGGTTTGATTTTCTTTTTTCCAGGCCTCGCCTCTGGTCTCCGCGAACCACTGGTTGAATTTTGATTGGATCTGCTGGGGATCCGTGTGTGGCTTAAGGGCAACATAGGCATAAAAGCTGCGGGAATACCAATCTGATTCCGGAGAATTTGCAGCCTCCGTTAAGCTGCCGGCTGCGATGGGAATTGAATCGAAGGACAAGAGCACATCGAATTTTATATGAGAATTAGGGGGAACGTCCTCACAGATCCCAGTGACCTTGAAGGCATCCCGGCTGTTGTAGACAATCGTTTTTCCTAGGGGATCCTCATCGCCGAAATTCTCACGTGCGATCGATCGCGTCAAGACGGCCTGCAGAGGACCGGCTAGCACCGTTTCAGGATCTCCTTTGATCAGGGGAAAGTTGAACATGTTTATAAAGGACGGTGTCACAAAGAAAATTCGTTCCGCCCGGAATGAAATCTCCTCATTGTAGGTGAAGGCGGCATACTCAAGGAAGGACCGGGTTGCCACTGCATAATCTTGAATCTCAGAGAAATTGCTGTGCATGGCAGCAGGGACCGCCGATACAGCCAGAGCTGAAGACAGATTCAATTCCCCTTCAGTATAGTAATTCTGTTGGATACGGTAGATGTTTTGGCTGTTGTCATGAAAGGTGTCGTAGCTTCTTTCATAGCTGATATAAAGTTCGACGATAAAAAAAGCGGCCATACCAATAGCCAGGCCGGATAGGTTGATCAGTGTCATGGTTCTCTGACGCGTGTACTTTCTGAAGGCAATGACACAGTAGTTTTTGAACATGAGCCCGAACCAGTAGAGCTTATTCATCAGGGCTGGGGGGATCGACTTCAAGATCTGGCCCCAATACCAGGCATTGGCTGAGGCTTTGCCACGGTCATCTGCAATGTCGAGGTAGATCTCTTCAAAATCCGATAGCAGCGCTTCTCTATCACGCTCTTTAATGAGCAGCATCAGCAGTCGCTCAAAAAATTTATTCACTCTGCTTGGCATCTCTTGTTTCCTACTTTTTGATGGCGAAATCAGGGAATCCCTGCCAAAGTGAATTTTGTAATTCCCGGGCTTCTTGTAAAGCATCCATCCCAGGAGAAGAGAGATTGTAATAGCGTTTGCGTCTTCCACCTTTGCGGTTGGTGATGTCTTTGAAGTAATAGTCGATGTAGCCTTTTTCGATAAGTCTGTCTAAAGGGACATAAATCGAACCTATCGACCAGTACTTCCCGGTGATCTTGGATATATACTCCCGTATAGTGACGCCGTAAGCCTCTCCTCCCAAGCGCCATATCGAGAGCAAAACAATCTCTTCCTGCCTTGATAATAATTTCATCTCATGCTCCAGCTTGCTCTGTTTTTCTATAAATTAGAATAACCTCATCCTAATGTCAAGCAATATTTTCTATAAAATAGAATAACTTGGGGACAGTCCCCGAGTTAGCACTGAAAATAAATAAGTTAGCCCAAATATCCTTTTAAAAAACTGCTTAAAACACGCTTTTAATAGGGCAAAAGCAACATCTAAGAGAAATGCTATCATATGTCGCAATATGGCTGATTGTATTTTCACTTAGATTCTGATTTTTAGTACCAAAAAGGCAATTTTAAGGGAAAAATTTCTTGATATATTAATCTAATCCTTGTGGAATCAACACTAACTTGGGGACTGTCCCCAAATTGAACTTTTTGGAGGTTGGATGCGTCAGTTTAAATAAGAGATAAGCTCATTGGAGGTTCCATGATTAAGAACTACCTAAAAACTGCTTTACGGAATCTAGGGAAAAATAAGACCTTTTCCCTTATCAATGTTGCCGGGTTGGCCATCGGAATGGCAGTGAGCTTTCTTATTTTACTTCTGGTGATGAATGAACTCACCTATGACCGTTTTCATGAAAACAGTGAAAACATCTACCGCATCGCCACCAGGATTGATGCAGAAGGCCGCAAACTCAATGTCCCCAGTGTGCCTGCCCCCTTTGGGCCAAAACTCAAAGAGTTGTACCCAGAGATAGCAGAAGTCGCACGACTCCAAGGAGAAAACACCCGAGTCATCTCTTTTGAAGATAAGCTGTTTGAAGAGAACAAGATTTATTACGTTGATCCCAGCTTATTTGAGGTCTTCACAATCAATGTCGTCCGAGGTGATCCAAAAACCATCCTAGAAGCCCCTTTTACGCTGATCTTGACCGAAGAACTGGCTGAGAAATACTTTGGAAAGGACAATCCCATTGGAAAGACAATCAAGTTTTCCAATGCTGATACCTACACGATCACTGGGATCGCCAAAGCGATGCCGGAAAACTCCCATTTCAAATTTAACATACTGGCATCCATCTCTTCCCTGGAGAAGGTGCGTGGTGATCTGAATTCATGGATGGGATTCATTTATTACACCTACCTGGAGATCCAGGGCGAACATGATACGGCTGCACTCACACAGAAATATTATGATCAACTCATGGCAAACATGCCTGATCAGATCAAACAGCTGGACATACAGATTCAGATCGAGCTTCAGCCTATCACAAATATTCATTTCAGCTCCTATACCGAAGGAGAAATGGAACCTCCTGGAAATCCGTCCTACATCCGCATTTTTATTACTATCGCCCTCTTCATCCTGGTTATCGCCTGTATCAATTTCATGAATCTCTCCACAGCCCAGTCAGCCCGCAGGGCCAAAGAAGTAGGAATGCGAAAGGTTCTCGGCGCCCAACGAGAAAAACTCATCTCACAGTTCCTGGGAGAATCGCTGCTCCTAAGTTTCTTAGGCTTTCTGTTGGCCGTGCTGCTCATATTAGTACTGCTTCCCGCCTTTAATCAACTCATTCAAAAAGAACTGCTTTTTTCGCCACTGATCAATTGGGAAGTTACCCTAGGTTTTATCGCTATAACCCTATTGGTTGGCATTTTTGCTGGGACTTATCCTGCTTTTTTCCTTTCGTCTTTCGTTCCTATTGAGATCTTCCGCTCCCGTCTCAAGGCCGGGAAGGCGCACAGGTTTTTCCGAAATGGTCTGGTCAGTTTACAGTATATCATCTCTATCAGTCTGATATGCAGCACGCTCGTCATCTTTAGCCAACTGGGACATGTCAAAAATCATGACCTGGGTTTCGATCAAGAGCAGATCGTGACCATTGGGCTTGCCGGAGGTGTAAAACATGATGTCTTCAAGGCAGAGCTGCAAGGACAGCCCGGGATTGTCAAAGTGGCAGCCGCTGACACCATGCCTGCCATGGGACGCAGCGAGACCTTTTTTACTTTCGAGCAAGTTGCTGAAGGCGCCCGTCAGGTTCTTCCTTACATTGAGGTCGATGAGAACTATCTTGACACTATGGGAATGCAGATCGTTGCAGGCCGTGGTTTCTCCCGGGAATTTCCATCCGACAAAAAAGCGATCATCCTCAATGAAACCCTTGTCCAACAGATCGGTTGGGACGATCCCATAGGCAAAACGGTCAGCATGACCGACTTTAATGAAAAAAGAGAAGTCATCTTAGTGCCCTACACTGTCATTGGCGTTGTCCGTGATTTTCATTTCGAATCTCTCCACCAAAAGATCCGCGGACATATTTTCATGCTGGGAGATAATCTCAATATGGTCGCCATAAAGGTTCGTCCGGATAATATCCCTGAGACATTGGCTAACATCGAACAGGTATGGCAAGAAATGGAGTCAGGCCGACCTTTTGACTACAGTTTCCTGGATGAAACTTTCGACCACCTCTACCGCACGGAACTGCGCTTAGGCAAGATCTTCATTTACTTCACGCTGGTCGCCATCTTCATCGCAGCCTTAGGACTTTTCGGTCTGGCCTCATTCACGGTCGACCAACGCACTAAGGAAATCGGAATCCGAAAGATATTGGGGGCCTCTGTCCCAAATGTGATTCTGCTCCTCTCAAAAGAATTCACAAAATGGGTGATCTTGGCTAATGTGGTCGCCTGGCCTCTCGCCTATTTGACCATGAACAAATGGCTGCAAAACTTCGCCTACCGTATCGATATCCACGTCTGGATA
>JAUWSR010000054.1 GCA_030609975.1 Acidobacteriota bacterium
CCGCTACAGTCCGGAGGCGGTCAAGATCAAAGAGATCCTGGCCTCAGGGGAGATCGGGCAGGTCACTTCTGTGGATTTCAACTACTATCTGGATGTCTACCATGGCGCTTCTTACTTCCGCCGCTGGCACGGATTCAAGCAGTTTTCCGGGTCTCTGCTCGTCCACAAGGCCACTCACCACTACGATCTGTTGAACTGGTGGCTGGCCGCAGAACCCCTGGAAGTCAATGCCTACGGACATCTGCGCAAATACGGATACAACGGGGCTTTTCGCGGCCGCAGGTGTATGGCCTGTTCCCACAAAGACAAATGTAAGTTCTACTGGGATATCACCACCAATGAACACCTCATGAATCTGTACGTCAAGGCGGAATCCGAGGACGGCTACCTCCGGGACGCCTGTGTTTTCCGCAAAAAGATCAATATCTGGGACACCATGAACGTGCAGGTGCTCTATCACAACCGGGTGACCATGAGCTACTCCCTCAATGCCTTCATGCCCTATGAGGGCTATTCTGTGGGTTTTAACGGCACTAAGGGGCGTCTGGATGCACGGGTCTATCACAATCAACCCTGGAAGCCCTCGAGCATGGCTGAATTTCGCTTAACCCATAACTTTAAGGACACCAAGACCTTCGATCTCAGCTCAGGGGGCGGCGGCCACTGGGGAGCAGACCAGGTCATGCAGGATCAGATCTTCCGCAAAAGTGAGCCGGATCCGTTGGGACGGATGGCTGGAAGCCGGGATGGGTGCCTATCGATCCTGATCGGGATTGCCGCCCGTCGCAGTATCGAGCAGAAACGTCCCTTCCGGATCGATGAGTTGGTAAAGCTCTAAGCGGGATTATACTACGTAGTCTTCAGTTTCCATCCGGCGGAGCTCTTCGGCGACGGCTTTACGGACATTTTCGGGCATATCGTTTTCCCTGGCTAACATGGGGCGGAGGCCTTTTCCCACACCGTCGTCGATGAAGAAAGGTTTTACAAAATCGGAAGTCCAAGTCCTGTCTTCGAAGGATCGGCCTTCCAGTTTTTCGAAAAAGCTTTTGATGCCCCTTTTCGCATCACCTTCGATCTCGCGGAAATAGGATCCGTAGATGTGCAGCGAATCGGAAATGTCCACATATCGTCCCAACCGCACCCGCTTCTGGGTTCTCTCTGCCAAGGCTTCGGCGATGCTCCGCATCAGCGTGGTGATGGCGATCACGTTTTCGAACCAAGCTTTGAAGAGGTCGCGGCTGCGCCAGTGAGTGTTGAGGTTGAAGACAAAGCCACCCTCTCCATCCTCTCCCAGCCGAGCCCAAAGCCGCTGTAGACAGGGGGGATCATCTGTAGGCGGATCGAGCTTAGTGTGCCAGGTGACGGCCTGAGCTCGACGGGAATAGCCGGTCTGGGCTAGTTTTTCGATCATGTAGTTTATCTGATCAATGACCTGTCCTTCGATGGGATACTCGAAGATGCGGCCGTGATAGGTGTAGGTCCAGCGGGTGTCCTGGCTGTCTTGAGCCTTGAGGATCTCCTCCATGGGTTTGACCCAGTAGTCATGGGCGCCATGGACCACCTCCATCACGTATTCCGCCAATCCTCCTAATCCATCGGCGAAAGAGCGATGGAATCGTGGCTGCCCGAAGGGATTGCGCACCACGATGACGACGGTGGCATCCCTGCTGGGGGGATCCTCGGGTCGGTCGTACTCGGTACGCAGGCCGGCGCCCTTTTCCCACACTTCCTTGATGGCCTGTTCGTAGGCTCGGGGAATGGTCTCTTCGTCGATCTTCAGAACCGGTATGTTGCCTGTTTCCATCTATCCTCCTCTAAGCCATCCATTTTAACTTAAAACCGGAATAAAATCTGCTGTCATTTTTGTTTTTTCTTGGGAATTGTTAAAAAATCTTCCTTTTTGACTTTCCCTAGGACTCTTTATAACATAGCTTGTGAAAACAATGGAACCACAGTCCCAAAGATCCCTTTTGGAAGTGAGACAGCTGGAACTCTCCTTCCAAGATAAGTTTTTGTTCTCTGACTTGAATTTTTCCATCGAGCCGGGTCAAAAGATCTCCGTGAAAGGAAAATCCGGGTCGGGGAAATCCACCCTACTCAAGTGCATCTTGGGATTTATGGTGCCTGCTTCAGGATCAATATTTTTTAAAGGGGAAGAGCTTTCTGTAAAGAACATCTGGTCTCTGCGCCGGCGCATCGGCTATGTGCCTCAGGAACCTGACTTGGGTGATCTGGAAGTTTTGGCTTTTTTAGAGAAACCCTATCGCTATAAAGCCAACCACGACCAAGCACTCGATAGAGACCGTCTGGAAGGGCTGTTCGAAACTTTTCATCTGGAAAAAGAGCTGCTGCATAAGCCGTCAAGGCTCCTATCCGGTGGTGAAAAACAGCGTGTCGCCATGATCTCTGCTCTGCTTTTGGACAGGGACTTATATCTATTCGATGAGGCGACAGCCGCCTTGGATGCAGAAACACGTTTGGCTGTTGTGAACCATCTTCATAAACTGGAGGATCTCTCCGCCCTGTTCGTTACCCATGACCAGAATCTTCTGGATCTGAGTGCGAAGGTTCTCAGCATTGGGAACAACCGGGGAGGGGAGAGTTGAGGCATGGATAACGCCACCTTGGATATCGGAACCGTCGGCCTGCTGCTGGGATATCTGCTGCTGATCTTTCCCATCGTCTTTATCCTGTATTATCGCGTCCGCTTGATGAAGCAGCTCACGGTATCTGTGTTACGGTTGACCATACAGCTGCTTCTGGTGGGGCTTTATCTTCAATTCGTTTTCCGGTTGAATGCCTGGTGGCTCAACCTGCTCTGGCTGCTTGTCATGCTGGTGGCGGCGGATATTTCGCTGGTGAATTCGAGTAAACTTGTCCTGTCCCGTTTCTTCCTCCCCATATTTGTATCCCTTACCGTTGGAACGGTCATCCCCCTCTTTTATTTCATTGCCGTGGTCATAAAACTGCCCAACATTTTAGACGCTCGCTATTTCATCCCTATCGCCGGCATGATCATGGGCAACAGCCTTCGCGCCGATATCGTCGGGCTCAGCACATTTTACAATTCCCTCCACGACCAAGAAAAAAATTATCTGTATAATCTGTCCCGGGGAGCTTCGCTCAGTGAGGCCGTTCGGCCTTTCCTGCAAAAGGCTTACTATGCATCTCTAGCCCCCACCATTGCCACCATGGCTACCATTGGGATTGTTTCATTGCCTGGGATGATGACCGGTATCATACTGGGAGGGACGGATCCTTTTGTGGCCATCAAATATCAGATCGCCATCATGATGGCCATATTCGCTGGAACAGCATTGGCTGTCATCCTCGGGATCCTGTTGACGCTCCGGATCAGTTTCTCCAGGTATGGCGTTCTCGATCCTGACATATTCAAGTAGAATGATTCGGTAGGATCTTACATAGAATCACAGTTTTTTTTAACAGGAGTTTTGGTGAAAAGTCTGGTGGATTGGTTGAACGGCTATCTAATATATCCAAGGGCTTTAAGAGTTTCCCTCAGTTCCGCATCCATTTTTATTGACTTTGCTTTTTGGCCTGCCTTGACTTGGTAATATCTCCCAATATTTTCTATGAGCTCTAAACAGAGTTCTTTATAGTTTTTTCTGTCAGCAAGATTTATCATTTCTTCTTGATCTTCTTCAAGATCGTAGAGTTCTATTTTCTTATCCTCAAAATCAGTGGCAATGCTTTTTGTAAAATTGGATTTTATTTTATTGCTTTGGATGATCTTTAAGCCGTTTTTATTGGTCGCAAACATCTGAGGTGATGAATCTTTAATTCGCCTGAAGATCAAATCGGCATAGAATATTCTTTCTTCTTTTTCCTTCCCTTTTATCAGGGACAGCAGGCTTTCTCCATCAAAATTAAAGGAATCAAAATCTACTTTTGCTTCTTCCAAAATTGTAGGGGTAATATCAATAATCCTTGCAGTATTCTCTACCGTTGTACCGCCATAATAGGAATCTGGAAATTTAATTATCAGTGGAATTTTTATCAATTCATTGTACAAAGTGCTCCCATGAAGCCAATTTTGATGCTCATAAAATTCTTCACCATGGTCACTCGTAATAATTAACATCGTGTTATTATAAATGCTTAACTCTTTGAGTTTCTCGATCAATGGTTTGATGAGATATTCATCGGTATATCTTATTTCGCCATCATACAATGCAATGACATTTTTCCTTTCTTCCTCGGAAAGGTTTGTCCGATATTTCCCCGTTCCTCGAAAGATGTCTTTTGGTCTTAATCTTTGCCATTTAGAATTTTCGTCTAAGAATATCTTTCCCGCATCCGAGTTGTTTTCATAGGGCATATGGGGCTGATATGTATGGAGAAATAAGAAAAACTTTTTGTCAAAATTCTTATCAAGCCACTTGGTTGTTCTTCCACTCAAAGATTCTGCCTCATCGATACGTACAGCTAGATTGTTTCCTTTCATAATTTGATGGAAGCTGTCAAATCCTTTTGAAAATCCGTATCTTCTCCTTAAGAATCCACCTCCGGTAAAAGCCGCACAAAAATAGCTGTTATTCCTTAAAATATCAGCTGTGGTTGGAATGGAATTCTCCAATTTATGCAGCATGTTGATAACTTGATGGTTAGGCGTATTTAAAGATGTGAAAAGAGAAACATGAGAAGGCAGTGTCCAGGATGTTGTACTGAATGTATTCTTGAATATTACTCCCTCATGTGCCAGTTCATCCATATTGGGACTTGTTTTATAAGGGTATCCATAACAGCTCAAATGATCCGCTCTCAGAGTGTCGATGGATACGAGTATAATATTGGGGGTGTCTGCAGCGGCACTCTGATAAAGAATCGGATTAACCCAGATGGAAGAATTATTATTATTTGTGTTTTTTGTCTGGACACCTTCTGTACTGAAAAATATTTTAGTTTTTTTGTTTTCATAAGAAAGCAATTCAATTTTTTTAACTGAGATCTCTTTTTGCATGGAAGAATTAAGTTTTTCTGAAAATAAAACTGTCCTTTCCTCCCCTCTCGGCTCAATTTCCACTTTGAAATGTACCTCACTATTTGGTGTTGAATAACTTTCCTCTAAGAAGCCGTATCCAAATTCCAAAAAGCAATTCTTCGGAATTTTGACCTCAAACATGAATTTGCTATCGGTAGGCGCAAATAAAGCATTGAAGGCATATTCTCCCAAAGGTACCTTTTTCTTGAGCGAATATGGATTTTGTTCAATTCCGAGATCATGGAGTGGATATTTTTCCTTTAAAAAATAGAGAGAGAACGCCTCCTGCCTGGTTAATTCCAGTTCCTCATCAGAATCAGAATGTAAAGTATAATAGCTTGCTCGATATTCCTGCGCTGGAGGTGCCAAGTCCTCTGTTTTGGGAGTGAATAACAGGATTATATCCTTTTGAGTTTCGATTTGAATGCTGTCAATAAGAATATAATTATCTTGGTTGGTTAAATCTCTTCCTTCGGGAGCCACATGCTTAAACTCAATGGCACATTCCCCCAATTTTGTTTCCTTTGTTATTTCGAAAGAATTAGGTTCCTGGAGATTAATAGACTCTAAGGGTTCATTGTTAAAATTAACAACAAGCTTGGGTGTATAATTTTTGCTGCTTATTTTAGATATGTTAAAGCTTATATTTACCTCTCCTTCCGGCAGCATCTCGATTATCCTGAAGGATTCCCCCCTACGAATGATAATGCCTCTAAATTCTCTCCTTCTATAAAATTCTTTATAATTTCTAAGCTCGAGTCTTTTTGTCGCTTTTAACCACCCCCAGCCCTCCAGCTTGTCTTCACTATCTCCAATAAATCCAATCTCCTTTCCATCTCTGGTAATTTTCATGCCCTCTGGTTTCTCGGAAGCTTCTAATCCCAATATCTGAAACCTGCTCGAAGTCGCCCAAACATCCTGAACTCTGTTCGATAGCGCCGGAATATGTGTCCATTTGGCAGTGAGATCATCCTTTGCTGGATTGAAGGCTTCTCTGAGCGTCTTTAGGGGAGAATCAATGATGTTTTTTTCTTCAAGTTGATCCGTAAACCTGAATATCTCAAATTCAATAAATTTTGAAGGCCTACATGTGACGAAATAAAAAGATGAACAGAGGAGTATAACAAAAGTTAAAAACTTTACATCTCCAATATTTAGGGTTTTCATTTTCCAGAATCCTAACATAATGAGAAATCACATTAAAGTGAAATCATCATGCTACCGAGAGTTGAATGGGAATTACATTGCGAATAAAGTCGTTGTCGATGATCCTAATACTATGAGATGACGACGTCCTGTTTTTGGTCGTCGAAGGTGACACGTTTGCCGGTGTGCATAGCAGCGATTGTCATGCAGAGGGCAACAGAATGATTGTAGCCTGCGTGGATGTCGGCGTTGGGGGTTTTACGGCTGCGGACACATTCCATCCAGTTGCGCATGTGAGCTGAGGTGGCGTCATCCGTTCCGGTGTTGGCTGAGGTTTCGACCCCTCCTGCTTCGGCGATTGAAATCTCGGGCAGCCGGTTTTCCTGCATGTTCATGGCGGATGCCATGCGCTCTGTTAAGCCTCCTTCTGGAGTGATCCGGTTGGTAGCAAGATTGAGGGTGCCGCCATTGGAGAAGTACAGCTCTTTGACGCCGCCGGCTGAATTGGTCTGACGTGAGGCGTAAATTGCACTGAAACCGCTGCTGCTGTCTTTGAGTGGGCCGTAATCGAACACCGCAGTGAGAGTATCCCAGTTCTGGCGCCCGTCTTTCCACAAGTAGAGTCCGCCGTTAACGACCACGCTGCGGGGCCGAGGCAATCCGGTGAACCAGTGCACAGTATCGATCTGATGCACCATCCACTGACCGGGGATCCCGGAGGAGTAGGGCCAGAAGAGGCGGTATTCAATGTATTTGCGGGGATCCCAGGCTTCATAGGGCCGGTTCATGAGATAGCGTTTCCAATCCACATGGTCTTCCTTCAGTTCGGCCACGAGTTGGGGCCGACGCCAGCGTCCGGGCTGATTGACATTCCACGTCATTTCCACGGCTGTGATATCTCCAAAGCGGCCGGAGCGGATAAAGCGGTTGGCCTGAGTGTAGTTAGGTGCGCTGCGGCGTTGGGTCCCGACCTGGACGATTTTTTGACTGCTTGTGACTGTCTTCAGCGCGGCACGGGCATCCTGCATGGTGTTAGCAAAGGGTTTTTCTACGTAAGCATCACAATCGGCCTCTACAGCCTGGATGCAGTGCCGGGCGTGTTGGAAGTCGGCTGTGCTGACGATCACTGCATCTACTTTCCCCGAGGCATACAATTCCTCGTTGTTCTGTATGGGAAAAATGGTCTTCCCTGTTTTTTCTTCCAGAAAGGCTTTGCCCTCTTCACGCCGACGGTTCCAGATGTCGGATACAGCCACGATCTCGAAATTGAGCTCCTGAGCGTGCTTGAGGAAGGAGGGGATCAAGGCGTAGCGGGCTCTATCGGAAAAGCCCACAATGCCCACCCGAATACGGTCATTGGCGCCCAGGATCCGGAGCGAGCTCCTCGCCGGCCTGACCAGTGCGGCTCCGGCTGTGCCAGCTGAGACTGTTTTTATGAATGTCCGTCGTGTCATGTGTTTGTTGCTCATGATGTTCCCTCCTCTTTAAGTTTTCGAAGCTTGAGATTCCGGAACCAGACCGCGTCTGTATGGTCCTGGAGTACAATGTGACCCTTGCGTTTATCGGCAAAGCCCGCGAAGTTCCTGTATTTACTCTTTTGCAGCCTTGCCTGCATGTCCTCTGAATCCAAATCAAATTCCAGGATCTTTCGACCGTTCAGCCAGTGTGCTCCGTGGTGACCCCGGAATATGATCCTTGCGGTATTGTATTCACCCACAGGCTTTAATGCTGTTCCTTCGGCTGCCATCAGGTCATAGAGAGCGCCGGCTTGATGCGTAACACTCACTAAAGCGTCTGCGTGCCGATCATCATCCAGTACCTGATATTCGAAACCAAGTGCGGCATATTTGGGTGGATTTGCGGTCGACATCTCCTCTGAGATATTATATTTGATCCCGCTGTTCCCGCCGGGGCTGATCTTCCATTCGAAGGAAAACTCAAAATCCGTATAGGTGCCTACTGACAAAAGGTCTCCGCCCTGTAGGGGTTGGCCGTCATCCTGGAGAGGGACTTCAGCACTGGGGATTTTTTTGACGGCACCGTCCTCGATCGTCCAGTGCCCTTCCGGAACACCTTCCCGGCCGAGACCCCGCCATCCAGCTAAGCTTTTTCCGTCAAAGAGAAGGATCCAGCCGTCGGCTTTTTCTGAGGCTGAAAGGGTGTTGTGTGTTTCCTGTGCCCCAGGATCCGCAGTCTTTCGAGTCTCTTTTGGGGAACAGAAAGTCAGGATCAGAATAATCAGGGACAAACCCATACCGCCCCCATAAAACGGGCGGGAAGTCCTTTTGTGTATCTGTTTAAGCATCAACTCACAGGCTCCGTATTTTTCTCAGATCATGGTGTCGTTGTAAATGGAATAATCACTGTAAATTTTTCTGTATCATGACAAACCTGTATGATTTTATCAACCTCAAAATTAGAAAAATAACTTCCCTTAGGCACCGAGCAAAGCATGAAAGAGATGAGGCCTCAGATTTAAAAGAAAAGGATAGATAAATAAAGATTGAGTAGGTATATTAGAGTAAATTGTGGATAGAGTGAGGTGGCGGTATGGAAAAAACAAGCAGACGAAATTTTTTGAAATGGACGGGCCTGGGACTGGCCTCCGGTTCATTGGTATCAAAGGGATACAGTTTTCGCGATTATTTGCCTTGGAAAAAGGACGATACGCCTTTTAATTTGGGAATGGCGTCTTATACTTTTCGCGAATTCAGCTTGGAAGACACCTTGGCCATGACCACAAGATTGGGGCTGGAGCGGATCGCCTTTAAAAGCTTTCATCTTGCCTTGGACAGCACGGAAGAGGAGATCCGGGCCGTTGCTGCCAAGGTCAAGGTAGCTGGCTTAAGCCTCTATGGTTGTGGTGTGGTCTATATGAAAAACAGTCAAGAGGTGGGACAGGCCTTCAAATACGCTCAAACCGCAGGAATGGAGATCATTATCGGTGTGCCCAATCATGAGCTTCTGGATCTGGTCCAGCAGAAGGTCAAGGAGTTCGATATCAAACTGGCCATCCACAACCATGGACCAGGGGATAAGGTTTATCCTACGCCTGCGAGCGCTTATGATCGCATCAAGGCACTGGATCCACGCATCGGCCTGTGTATCGATGTGGGGCACACTCAAAGGGCGGGCGTCGATCCTGCGGCGGATATCCTGCGCTTTGCTGATCGCGTGCTGGATGTCCACATCAAAGATGTCACAGCCGCCACGAAAGAGGGGCAGACTGTGGAGATCGGACGGGGAGTGATCGATATTCCCGCCGTTTTGGCTGCATTGCTAAAGATGAAATATGCCGGAACTGCATCCTTCGAGTTTGAAAAAGACGGCAAGGACCCCCTTGCCGGAGTGGCTGAATCTATCGGATATGTCCGCGGCGTCCTGGACGTTCTATGAAATGACGATTGAAACCTGTGCTTATGCCCGTGCCGGTCTGTTGGGAAATCCCTCGGATGGCTATTATGGAAAGATTATTGCCGTATCCATCAAAGATTTCTCCAGCCATGTAAGCCTCTCGCCTAGCGAGAAACTGGAGATCGTTGCCCACCCCCAGGATTCTGCTCAATACCCTGACATCCAAAGAGTGGTCGATGAGGTCAAGCTCTATGGTTATTACGGGGGGGTGCGTCTTATAAAGGCTGCTATCGTCCAATTTGTACAATACTGCCGGGAACACGGTATCCTTTTGGAGGAGAAAAATTTCAGATTGGAGTATGAATCCGGTATTCCCCGTCAATTGGGATTAGGAGGCTCAAGCGCTATCATCACCGCCACCTTCCGCGCTTTGATGAAGTTTTATGCGGTGGATATCCCCAAAGAGATCCTTCCAACTCTGGTGCTGGATGCCGAGGTTCAGGAACTTGGTATCAATGCCGGTTTCATGGACCGCGTGGTCCAAGTCTATGAAGGCTGTGTTTACATGGATCTGGATGAGAGGCTTATTGCTGAAAAAGGCCATGGCAGCTATGAGTCTTTGGATCCGGCTCTTTTGCCTCCGCTTTTTCTGGCTTACAAACCGGAGTTGGGAAAGGTCTCGGGGCGTGTCCTGAACGATATCCGTTTGGGCTATGATCGGGGAGACAGGGTTGTGATCGATACCCTCACACAGATTGCAGAGCTGGCAGAACGGGGCAAAGAGCTCATCCTGCATCAGGATTTTGAACAGCTCAAAGATTTGATGGATGAAAATTTCGATCTCCGCAGCCGGATCATGCGGATCGGCGATGACAATATGGAGATGATCCGAACTGCCCGCCGCTGTGGTGCTTCGGCCAAGTTTGCCGGTTCTGGCGGTTCTATTGTCGGAATTTACAGGGATGAAGACATGTATCAGAATCTGGTGCGTTCCCTGGAAAAACTGGCGTCCAAAGTCCTCAAACCTCGAATCGTCTAGATGAAAAAACCTGATACTGGAAAGAGAGCGATTCTGCTCTGCTTCGTGCTGTTTTGCGGGCTGGGATTTTCGAGCTGTGTTGCCGACCGATCCGTCACTGTGATCAAGCTGGGACACGGTCTCGATCCTACTCATCCGGTTCACCTTGCTATGCAGTTTCTGGCCGAGCAGGTTTCCCAAAAATCAGAGGGCAGGATGCGTCTCGATATCTATCCCAGTGAGCAATTGGGTTCGGAGCGGGAATGTTTGGAGCTTCTGCAGATCGGAAGTTTGGGCATGACCAAAGTGTCCTGCAGTGTTCTGGAGGGTTTTGTACCTGCTATGAGCGTTTTGAGCCTGCCCTTTCTATTCCGGGACGAAGCGCACAAGTTTCAGGTGCTTGAAGGTGAGATCGGCCGTGAGCTGCTGCTTGAAGGCGAGCCTTTCTGGCTGCGGGGACTGTGTTACTATGACGCCGGCAGCCGCAGCTTTTACACCAAGGACAAACCGATCCTGGCTCCGGCCGATCTGCGGGGACTGAAGATCCGGACTCAGGAAAGTCCCACCTCCATAAAGATGGTCCAAGCTCTAGGAGGATCGCCTACTCCTATCGCTTGGGGTGAGCTCTATTCCGCCCTGCAGCAGGGTGTGGTGGATGGTGCAGAGAACAATCCGCCCAGTTTCCATCTCTCCCGTCATTATGAGGTCTGCAAATATTACTCTTTGGACGAACACACAGCTGTTCCCGATGTGCTGCTTATCAGCACGCGGATCTGGAACGACCTTTCTCCTGAAGACCAGGCGATCCTTCAGGAATCAGCTTGGGATTCCGAACAGTATGAGAAGAAATTGTGGAAAGAGGCTACACAAAGAGCCCTGGAAGAGGTGCAAAAAGCAGGGGTGAAGATCTTTTACCCCGAGAAGAGCCCTTTCGCCGAGGCTGTAGAATCTCTTTATGCCGAATATCAGGAGCAGCCGGAGATTCTCCGGTTCATTCGGGAGATACAGTCCATTCGATGATCGGAGAAACGCTTAAACAAAAGGTAGACAAAGCCTTGGAGTGGGCCTTGATCCTGCTCATGGGGGCCAATGTGCTCAATGTCCTCTGGCAGGTATTTACCCGATTCGTGCTGCGCCATCCCAGTTCTTTTACTGAGGAACTGGCTCGGTTCCTGCTCATCTGGGTCGGACTTCTGGGGGCGAGCTATGCCAGCGGCAAGAAGATGCACTTGGCAATTGAAGTGGTGGTGGACAGGCTGAAAGGAAAGTCCAGAATTTGGATGGAAGTTTCCATCCAATCTTTTGTTTTTCTTTTTGCACTTTTAGTCATGGTGATCGGTGGAATCCGCCTGGTGACTATTACGCTGTTGCTTGGTCAGATCTCAGCTGCGCTCAGCCTCAAATTGGGATACGTGTATCTTGTGATTCCTCTGAGCGGCCTTTTGATTTTGTTTTATTCTTTGCTTTTCTTGGTATCTGCAATTCATGAGCTGAGAAAAGCTCGAAATCTTGGCGCAGAAGAGTCGGTGCAGGAGGTTTAAAGAGAGGATATGGAGCCTGTCCACATTTTCCTGCTTATCTTCTGTTTTGCCATGTTACTATTTATTGGCGTGCCCATCTCTTTCAGTATCGGCATCGCCACGCTCCTGACCATGCTTCTGAGTATCAAGGCTGGACCGGCTTTGACTACCGTGGCCCAAAGGATGGCCACCGGCCTGGACAGTTTCGCGCTGCTGGCCATTCCCTTCTTTATCCTCTCCGGTCAACTCATGAACAGGGGAGGCATCGCCCGCCGTCTTATTGACTTTGCCAAAACCCTGGTAGGCATGTTTCCGGGGGGGTTGGCCTTTGTACACATTATGGCTTCCATGTTATTTGGAGCGATCTCCGGCTCGGCCGTGGCCACTTCGGCAGCTATCGGAGGTTTCATGGTTCCTATGATGAAAAAGGATGGCTATGACACCGATTACAGCGCAGCCGTCAACATCAGCTCTGCCACTACCGGTCTTATCATCCCTCCCAGTAATATCCTGATCGTGTATTCCTTAGCCAGCGGCGGCGTCTCCATCGGCGCACTTTTTGTAGCAGGATATCTGCCGGGGATCCTGGTGGGTTTAGCGCTGATGGTGGTAGCCGGTGTTATGGCTGCAAGGCATGGCTATCCAGCGGCTGGAAAGACCGCCTTCAAGGAAGTGGTGCTGCGTTTTCTGGCTGCTATTCCCAGTCTCTTCATGGTGATCCTGGTTATCGGGGGGATCGTGGCCGGGTACTTCACCGCCACTGAGGCTTCGGCCATAGCCGTGCTTTATACTTTCATCCTTTCGGTCTTGATATACCGGGAGGTCAAGTGGAGGGATATTCCCAAGCTCTTATTGGATTCTTCCACCACCACTGCCGTCGTGATGCTTTTGATTGCAACTTCCATGGGAATGTCGTGGATCATTTCCTATGAAAACATTCCCCAGAACGTCAGTGCCTCCTTGATGTCTGTCTCCAACCATCCCGTATTCATCCTGCTGATCATCAATGTTGTGCTTCTGCTGGTGGGGACTTTCATGGATATGACTCCGGCTGTGTTGATCTTTACGCCTATCTTCCTGCCCGTAGTGGTCAAGTTGGGTGTGGATCCCGTACATTTTGGGATCATCATGGTGCTTAATCTCAGCATCGGATTGTGTACGCCTCCGGTGGGGAGCGTTCTCTTTGTGGGGTGTGGTATCGCTCAGACTTCCATTGCCAGGGTGATCCGCCCTCTACTGCCGCTTTTTTTGGCCATGCTGGTGGCACTCCTGCTTATGACTTTTATTCCTCAGCTCAGTCTTTTCTTGCCTCGTCTTTTTGGTTTTTAACTCCTGAATCTGAGTTATCCTGGATTATTCATGAGTTGAGATTGCCGTAGACGTCGTTGCGAACTCCCGAAGGGAGTGAAGCAATCTTTTGATGCTCCGCTATGATAATGTGTGGGATCACCACGGCCCGTTGGGCCTCGTGATGACATTTAAATAGTTACAGTATATATCGACATTGGGATAAGTTAGGTCATTTGAGCTTGAAAGGGGGAAGTATCATCTCTTCCACACAGGAAGGGTCCAGATCTCCTACAGAACCGGTGTCGTGAAAGGCAGCGATGAGTTTGGCGATACAGTTTCCTCCCACCCCATGAGCACCAGGGGCCACCACATGCAGGCTGTTGGGCAGATGGCTGGCCGCTTCTGCACCCCAGCGCGGCGGAGTGACGGCATCGATGGTTCCAGATAAAAGCAGTGTGGGAACGTCGACGCTGACGTTGTCACCGTAGTCTTTGGGCAGCTTGGATCTCGGCCAAAATTCGCAGACGGCTATCTGTTCTCTAACCCGGAAATCCCCGAAAAAACTGTCGCCGATCGCTTCAGGGATCTCCTCAGGAGCTATAAATGGGATGTCTTCAGCACAGGTGACACACAGGAGCATGCCCATCGCCAGAGTTTTAAAAAGAGCGCGGTTTCGACCAAGGGCCTGGCTTGCAATGGATGAGAGATCACCTTCGTAAGCTTGATGGATATAAAGTGGGACGTTGCGGCTGCCTCCAACGCTGTACATCATCATACGCATAGTCTCAGCGAAGACCTCCCAGGAGATCTTGACAGGGACGTCCTCCCCGGTTTTAGGATGAGTCACGACGGTATCAGCCGGGGCTTGCTTCAACCTGTCCAGAACGGCCTGAAATTCTTCTTTCACCTGGGGAAAGGCCAGGTTGCAGTCGGGATCCTCCCCACATTCCTGCAAGACCAGATCCAGAGCCCGTTGGGCGCCGTAAGCATGGTAGAGGGGATTGTGAAAAGCGATGGGAGCGACGCCGTTCAGCACCGCAGTGCGTACGGTTTCAGGGTGGCGGCGCATGTAGACCAGGCAGGCACGGGTGCCATAGGAGCCTCCCATGATATTGATCTGGTCATATCCCAGGGCGATGCGGACCTCGTTGATGTCATCCATGGCTGTGGAAGTTGAGTACATGGTGAGATCGAAGTTCGTTTTTAACTCTTCCAGGGCCTCTCGATAGGCCTCATTTTGAAAGACAGAATCCAGGTAGCTTTGAAGGTCTTCATCGCTGCCTATAGGTACTTGGAGGAGGTTATCTCCTCCCGTGCCCCTTTGGTTGACGAGCACGAGATCTCTTTCATTACGGTA
>JAUWSR010000094.1 GCA_030609975.1 Acidobacteriota bacterium
CACAAAGCTGCCGTTAGGGGCCATGGCTGCTGCCGGGCGTTCATGGGGTGCCCAAAAGGTGTTGACCTGAAATTCCGATCCCAAGGGGAAGCCGCTCTGGTTATAACGGCGGGCATAGACACCGGGGAGTCCGGCATCCTGATTGTCGCTTACCCAGGCGATGATGAAATTGCCAGCGCTGTCTTTTGCCAGAGTAGGGCTTTCTTGTTTACCGGATATGGTAATGTTGACGATTTGCTCAGAATTCTGAGTTTGCGTGTAGAAATATGGGGGGAAAAAGAGGAATATAATTAAAAAAAAACCGATACATCGCATTTTGACTCAACTCTGGTACATTTTTAGCCTATCTCTCCCTGCTTGTCAATTCACGCTGTTATCGAGCAGGGCTTCATCCGGTTTTGCCGAAGAATCCATCGCCTTCCATTCCCAACCTAAAAGGACTAGGATCAGGCAACTGACCACAAAACACTAGAGATTTCCCCAGCGAGGTAATCTCACTCGCAGTCCGGATTATTAGGAGGATAAAAAAATAGAACCGTCCCCGGTTTTTTGATAGAATGGGGCCGATTGCAATGGTGATGTGAAGATGTCCGATAAGTTTGAAGCCAGCCTCCAGAAAAAATTGATCGATGAGAAGCGGTCTTTTTTTCAGAAATACCGGACGCTGGTTGTGGGGCAAAAGGGATGGTACGCTCTTTTCAAGTATGAGCTTATCACCCTGCTGTTTTCCTGGATCCCGGGCGCGTTGGGCTTTTTTCTGCGCCGGCTGCTTTACCCTTTCCTCATCAAGGATATCGGTCGGGGAGTTGTTTTTGGCCGAAATATCACCCTCCGGCATCCACACAAGATCTCTATCGGTGCAAACACCTTCATAGATGACAATGTCGTTCTGGATGCTAAGGGGGAGAACAATTTAGGCATCTCCATCGGCAGCAATGTGTATCTGGGGCGGAACACCATCCTCAGCTGCAAGGAAGGATCGATCTTTCTCGAGGATTTCTGCAATCTGTCCGCCAACTGTTCTCTGCTTTCGGAGACCGAGATCCGTCTGGGCAAATATTGTTTTTTAGCGGGGAACTGTTATCTGGTGGCAGGTGGAAATCACAGCATCGATGATATCTCCAAGCCGATCATGTTCCAGCCCTCCTTCTCCAAAGGCGGTATCCAGATCGCCGAAGATGTCTGGCTGGCCGCCGGAGTGGTGGTGCTGGACGGGATCAAACTGGGGAAAGGCTGTGTGGTGGGCGCCGGTTCGGTGGTCACCCGTTCTTTTCCGGAATATACCGTAGCTTTGGGAGTGCCAGCCACGAAGATCAAATCCCGGATCCCCCCTGATACGGCTGTAAAGGTCTGATCAGGGCATCTTTTTGGTGAGGAACTTCCAGAGATACTCTTTAGGAACCCCAAAAAGTCCTTTCCGCCATACCCGATCGCAGTTGGCACAGGTCTCAAATCCCTTGAGCTCGCCCGCAGCCAGCTTTTCCCGCAGATGTTCCAGCTTGTGACCGTTCCAAATCTGCTGTAGCGATTCGTCTTTGACGTTGCCCACCAGGTAATGTCCGAAGAAATCCTGGGTGCAGGGCAGAACGGCTCCATCCCAAAATATAACCAGGGCGTTCCAAGGAAAGGGACAGGCCGTATAGTCATCCCTCCGGGTGTCCTTGTCTATCTCGCCTGCCCAATTGTGCAGATCTTTCATGACAAAGTTGTCAAGCGGTAGGCCGGCGAAACGCCGGCGGAAATCTTCCCGGGCTTGGATGAATTCCGGTCCAGAGAGTTTATCAAAATTTATCACCTCGATCGCGGTTTCAGGATTTTGTGATCCTGCCTCATTTTTGATCTCTAAATAGCGGGTGATATTGGTGATGGTCTTTTCGAAATCGCCTCCCACCCGGATGCTTTCGTAGGTCTCCTGGTTGAAACCGTCAAAGGAAAAAGAAAGCCGGTCGAGTCCGGAGTCTATGATCAGCCGGGCCAGCTCTTCATTCAGAAGCGATCCATTGGTGTGTAATCGAGTGAAGAGACCGGCATTTTTGGCGTAATGGACGGCCTCCACCAACTGAGGATGAAGCAATGATTCTCCCCGATGAGCCAGGTTGATGTCGAAGGCAAATTCTTTAGCCTCATCGATGATCTTTTTGTACAGCCCGAATTCCATGTATCCCTTGCTTTCTTTGCTGAGGTCTTTGTTGGGACACATGACACAGCGATAGTTGCAGTGACTGGTGAGCTCCACCCAAAGACGGATGGGGAGGTAAGGGAGATGGAGAGATTTTTTTCGGTAGTGATGAAAAAGGATGGCCAGCCGTTTCCAGTAGGACAATCCCTTCATCGTTTCTTTTTCTCTTCCAGTTCTTGGATGACCACAGAGGCCGCCATATTCCCGATGACATTGGTGCTGGTGCGGACCATGTCCAGCAGTCGTTCCACACCGAAGATCAAGGCGATCCCTTCCAAGGGGATTCCCAACTGCTTCAGCACCAGGGCCAAAGCGATAATGCCGGCCATGGGAACTCCGGCGGCTCCGATGGAGGAGAGAACGGCCATGAGCACGATCGTGACCTGGCCGATGATCCCCAATTCGATCCCATAGATCTGCGCGATGAATAATGCCGAGACGCCCTGATAGAGGGCTGTTCCGTCCATATTGATGGTCGAGCCCAGGGGGATGACGAAACTGGAATACTCACGCGATACACCCAGATGTTCCACGCTCTCCATGGCGACCGGGAGAGTAGCCATGGAACTCGACGTGCTGAAAGCGATGATGACGGCCTCTTTTACTCCTCTGAAAAACCGGATAGGATTGAGCCGTCCTAGAAGTCCTACCGTCAAACTGTTGAAGGTGACGGTATAAATGATCAGGCCGCCAATGACCACTAAGGAGTATTTGAGCAGGCTCATCAAGATTCCGGTACCGAACTGCCCCACGACGGCTGCACTCAAGGCAAACACCCCATAGGGGGCGATCTTCATTACAAGATGTACGACCTGGATAAGTATGTCATTTAGACCATCCAGGATGTTGGTCAGCAGGACGGACTTTTCCGTGGGGATCATGGTGAGGACGATGCCGAAAAGAAGTGCCATGAAGATGATCTGGAGCATGTTGCCTTCTATGAAGGCCGCGACCGGATTTCTGGGAACGATGCTGACCAGGATATCGATCATGGAGGGCTTGTCTTCCAAGCGCTGGATGCCGTCTTGCGCTCGGGCCTCGTAATTTTGGTGAAGCTCAGCCTTGACTTCTTCCGATAAACCCTCACCAGGCTTGATGGTGTTGGCCAGAAACAAGCCTACACAGATGGCGACCACGGTAGTGGCCACAAAATAGGCTGCGGTTTTGGCACCGATGCGCCCCAGTTTGCGCACATCTCCCAAACTGGCCGTTCCCAACATCAGCGACACGAAAACCAGCGGGATCACGATCATGGTGATGAGCCTCAGAAAGACATCACCCACCGGCTGCAGGACCAGGATTTTCTCTCCCAGCAGGACTCCAGCAATGATGCCGAGAACCAGACCTAAAAAGATTTGGGTGGGCAGTTTGATCTTTATCATTCGCAAATCAGTGTATCCTTTTGAGTATTCTGTAAAACAGAAATATCTTATAGACTCCCCTGGGTTTAGTCAAATAGAGAGTCCCCGTTCATTCTCGCCGAAGACCTAACCACCTCCCCTAAACGGAGAGGCTCAATTCCAGTCTGCAAATACGTCGCTTCCGGGGCTGTCGAACAGGAGGGTGGCGGTTTTGTTCTCAAGATCGAAGATATAAAGCTGCCAATCTCCATTGTGGTCATGCTGTCGGGAGGAGTTGAATAGGATGAAGCGTCCCTCGGGTGACCAAGAGGGAAAGTAATCATAGGTGTCGTCCCTCAGGGTCAAGCGGGTCCTGCCGTTTCCTTCAGAACTCATCATCCAGATGTCTCCTTTGCCGTCAGCCTGGGAAGAGACAAAGGCCAGGTTTTTTCCATCGAGTGAAAAACGTCCGCGGCAGCTTTTACCGCCATCGGCCAGAAAGGTTACCTTATTCAATGTCAGATCATAAACAGCCGCATCCCAACCCATTGTCCGTTTGCCCGTAAAGGTGAGCACAGTGCCGGAGGGGGAAACATGGGCTATCCCGTGTGAGTTGGAAAAATCAGGGATGACACGTCTCGTTCTTTGGGTTCTCAGATTGTACTGGAAGAGGGCGCCCTTGCTTCTCAGAAGTTTTTTTGTCTCCCGAGTAAAGACCAAGCTTTCTCCATCAGGAAACCAACTCGGTTCTTTTTCATCGGACTTCGTGCTGATAAGCGCTCGCTGGTTGGAGCCGTCTGCGCGCATGAGATAGATGTCATAATTTCCTTGCCGGTTGGAGGAAAAGGCGATCCGGTCTCCAGAAGGAGACCAGACAGGGAAAAGATCGTCCGTATCGTTGTCGGTGAGCTTATGAAGTGAGTCCTGAGTCAGGAGATAGATCTCGTTGTCGCCATCCATATTGGACTGGAATACGATCCGGCCCTTAAAAGGGATTCGGGCCTTAAGATTCTCCTCCGAGGCTGCAGCCGGGACCGGTTTATTCTCACCCTGAGCACACATGCTCAGAAACAGCGCTAAGAGAAAGATGCTTAAGATGTTCCATTCGGTTTTCATGGGCTTGATCCTTATAACCTCAGACCGTTTTTTGCCGGATGAGTATTTTGAAGGCACTGGCATACAAAGGCCTACTCTGGCTGAACGGATTCAGCAAATCGTAAAAAATCTGGAAGCGGCGTATCGCTGGTCTTTCGAAAGCCGCGACCATCCCAAACGGTTAACGTTTAGGCTCGGTCATACTTTTTAATGCATCGCCGATGCTAAGTGATGAGCCTCCCACAGGCGGAAATTCCTTAAAGGTTTCCAGGAACTGCCCGATATAAGCTTGGGCCGGAACAAACAGCCACATCTGGTCCGCCATCCAGCGCATATACAGTTGAGATTCGTGCGGGGCCTTCTCAAAGGGATCGGCTCTCAGATTGATCACTCTCGGCCAGGCCGGCTGCTTACGATAGGCTGAAGTGATGTCTCCTTCCAGGAGTACGAAATGGAGTTTCCAGTTGTTGTAGCGAATCGCATTGAGATTGCCGCCTTGATCAAAAAAGAAGATCTCTCTGCGAGGCGATTCTTCCACCTCTCCCTTGATATAAGGCAGAAAATTGTAGCCATCCAGATGGACCTTGAAGGTCTTATCCCCGGCCGTGTAGCCTTTTTTAAGTTGTTCTTTGATATTCGGTTCACCCACTGCGGCCATGAAGGTGGGTATCATGTCTTCATGCGAGATAATTTCGTTTACCTTGGTACCGGGTTTGATGGTTCCAGGCCAACGAACGAGAGCAGGTACCCTGAAACCGCCTTCCCAGGTCGTGCCTTTTTCGCCATGGAAGGGGATGGTGCCGCCATCGGGCCAGGTAAAAGTCTCGGCACCGTTGTCGGTGGAATAGAAAACGATGGTATTGTCTGCTACTCCCAGCTCATCCAGCTTGTCCAGCATCTGTCCCACGTGGTTGTCATGCTCCAACATGCCGTCGGCATAGATGCTGATCCCGGATTTGCCATACCATTTGTCAGAAAGCCGAGTCCACACGTGCATGCGGGTTGTGGTCAACCAGATAAAGAAGGGCTTCTCCGCTTTGACCGCCCGTTCCATGAAATCAAGCGCGCCATTGGTAAACTCGTCGTCGGCTGTCTCCATGCGTTTGCGCGTCATGGGGCCTGTGTCCTGGATACGGCCGTCGGCATAGCTGTGGATCACTCCGCGGGGTCCGAACTCTTTGTGGAACTCGGGATCCTTGGGATAGTAATAGCCCTCCGGTTCTTCTTCGGCGTTCAGGTGATAGAGATTGCCGTAGAACTCATCGAAGCCGTGATTGGTAGGCAGGTGTTCATCCCTGTCGCCCAAGTGATTTTTTCCGAATTGACCCGACATGTAGCCGTGCGGCTTGAGCAGCTCAGCCAAGGTCGGCATGCTATCCTTGATTCCTTGGGGGGAGCCGGGCATGCCGATCGTGAGCAGGCCGGTCCGGAAGGGATGCTGTCCCAGGATGAAGGCCGCTCTGCCTGCGGTACAGCTCTGTTGGGCGTACCAGTCCGTAAATAGAGCCCCCTCCTCAGCGATCCGGTCGATGTTGGGTGTATGGTAGCCCATCATGCCTTGGTTGTAGGCGCTGATGTTCCAGTAGCCCACATCGTCACCCCAGATCACCAGGATGTTGGGCTTTTTTTGGGCAAGTTCAGGGATTGTGGCCCATGCCATCAGAACTAAAAAAGTGAGAAATAAAACAGCCATTTTTTTCATACCAACCTCTCCTTTTGTGAATATTCAGATGTTAATACATATTTAAATTTCTAATTTAGATTGAAATTATCGCTATTTCGGAGAGAATTGTCAATTGGACTTTCGTCCTATGTCGCTTGCGGTTCTTGGCAAAAGGGGCCTGCTCGAGTTGACATTTTTTTGGTTAGGCGGCACAATAAAATCTGATTAAAGAAGTTGGCTTAAACATGGAGGAAAAAATGCAAAACACATTGATACGCTCTGCGGTGGTTTTTATTTGTCTGGTGCTTGTGTGCTCGCCGCTGTCTTTTACCCAGGAGAAACCCGCGGAGCGCATGATTATAGTGGGTGAATATGTGCGGCAGGTGGTTAACAACGAGGCTCTGGTAAATGTGGGTTACCGGACAGCGCACGCAACGGTGGGTAACGATTGGATGCTGCTCGAGATCGGCATGACCGTGTTGAAGGGAAACAGACAGACGCTGCAGCGTGGCGCCATCTCCCTTATTTCCTATGACGATAAAGTTGTCCCCCTTGCTACTCAGAGCGAATATGGGGATGCTGGATATTTACGCATGTTAAACTCCAGGGCGAACCGGATGGGAGACTCTGTGAACTACTTCCCTCCCGAGGCCCATATTGGCTGCAGGATCGGATTCTTTTCCGATCCCACCAATAGAATGATGTCATTTGATCAGATCGAACTGTCTTCCGACCGGGGATGTTTCGGTCGCGTCTACTTCAAGATCCCGGGAACCATGAAACATGGACCCTATGTACTCCATGTCCAATTTGAGAAAACCTTGCTGCAGGTGCCCTTCAAGCTTCGGACAGACGAAGAGCAAAAAGCTTACCGGAAGAAGTTGAAAGAACTCCGTGATGCCGAGAAGAAAAAAAAGGACGACTGATCGTACTCTGATTTGAAATTATAAATCTCACTTAAACAGATAGTAGAGATATTTATCCTGCTTCATTTTAGTCTGGGTACATACTCCTGTCCCAAGGTTATTGCCGTGATGCCGGCTTCCGCGCCTTGAAGATAAAATTGGAGGTGCTGTTGAAGCGTCCCGAGGCAGGCAGAAATTTTTCGATCTCAAATCCTTGTTTCTCCAGGAAATCCCGGATTTCTTCGGGTGTGTAATAGTGCCGGATGGGCACGAAATACCAGTCCAGGATAAGCTCCTCCAATTTCTCTCCCTTGCGTGATTTTTCCCGTTTCTTGAAGAAAAAAACCACCGGGGAGAGGAATACAGCCATGACCTTGGAAAGAAAGGTCCAGGATCGTTTGGGGGTGTGGACAAGGATCTTGCGGATGATCTCATGCACAAAGGTCAGCTTTGTTCGCGTGTACACGGCCAGCAGCAACGATCCGCCCGGTTTGAGCACGCGGATCAACTGGCTGATGGCCCGGTAAGGATCGGTGGTGTGGTGGACCGTTCCCCAAGCCCAGACGATGTCGAAGCTCTGGTCTGCGAAGGGGAGATTCAGCATATCCTGCTGCTCAAACTCCGCATTGGTGAGGTGGAATTTTTCCTTCATGCTGCGGGCGGTTCCCAGGCTGCCTTCGCTGATATCGATCCCGGTCACTTTTCCTGCCCCGTGATTGGCGAAGATGATGCTGAAGATCCCGGTCCCGCAGCCGGCATCCAGGATATTTTTTCCCTCGAACTCTTCAGTATTGTAGAAAATACCCCAGTGCTCTTCCGTCGCCGGGTATTCAGGGATGTATTCGGTCCAGACTACATCGTAGAATTTGCCGACTTTTTCTTTGTCCATGGTGTTGCTGTTTAGCCTTTCTCGATATTCCCGGATATCTTAATGGCCTCGCTTGGAATAGTCAATATTTCTCTACAACCAGCCATTTTGACGGTACCAGGTGACAGTCTTATCCATTCCGGAGGTAAAGTCGGTAGAGGGAGCATAGTTGCATTCAGATTTGGCCTTTTGGATAGCAAGGGGTTTGGGGTGGATGAAGAAGGCCAATTTGCCAAGGGTGAGCGGGGCCTCTCGTTTAAAAAGGTGGAAGCTCGTCTCCAGAATCCGAGCGGCTATCCGGGTCGGGGCAAGAGGGAGATGGATCCTGGGTATCCGTGTTTCCAGCGCGGCGGCGACAGTCTCGACCATTTGGCGTACGGTTAAGACCTCATCTCCAGCCAGGTGGTAGATCTCACCCTCTTTTCCCTGTTCGCTGCACTGCAGAACCCCTTGGATAAGATCTTGAATAAAAACCGGTGTTTGCCAGGCGGAACCTTTGGTCACGAGAAGAAAACGTTTTCTAGCGATGGCTCTAATGAGTTTAAAGGTACGCCGGTCGCCCGGCCCGTACACCCAACCCGGACGGACAACGATAACACTCTGTCCCTTCTGGGCTGCGGCTAACGCCATTTCCTCTGCTGCCAGCTTGGTTCTGTCATAGGCAATCTGAGGGTTGCAGGGATAAGCTTCGTCGGCCGTCTCTCCGGCTGTGACCTGTCCCAACACACCCGCTGAACTGAAGTGAACGACCTGCTTGACGCCCGCTTTCCGAGCCGCCTCCAGCAGTCTCTCTGTTCCCGTCACATTGATTTGTTGGAATCCGGCCTCATCCAACAGGGAGGCTCCCAAGGCGGCGGCTAGGTGAAACATGACATCAACTCCGTCCAGGGCGTCCCGAAAAGTTTCGGGAGTGGAAAGATCTCCCTGGATGATCTCATGCTGGCCCAATGCAGGGACTTCGGTTCTGTGCTGCAGGAGACGCAGTCGCCACTGCCGGCGGTCTAGCTCGGCCACCAAATGGCTCCCGATAAAGCCCGAAGCGCCGGTGATAAAGGCTGTCTTTGCCATAGGTCAGGCTTCTCCCCCGGGGGTAGTCGCCCGGATTAAAACTTCTTCTATTTTTTCCAGGTAACGGAGATACGTATATTCGCACTGCGCCAGTTCCCGGGCGGCTTGAGCCCGGTGTTGGGCATCCTCCTCAAAGGCTGCCGCTTGAATACCCTCTGCCAGGCTTTGCGGATCCGGTTCGGTCAGTATGGCGATCTCAGGAGTAAGGACCTGTCTGTGGGTCCAAAGGTTGGTGGCGACCAGAGGTTTTCCCGATTTCAGACAGGAGTATATTTTGAGCGGTGTGTTGGTTCCCGATAGCCGGGGTGATACCAGCACGTCCGAGATCGTGACATACAGGGGGATCTGCTCGGGCGCGACCTGACCGGTAAAACGGACTTTGTCCTCTATTCCCAGATCCTTTGCCTTTTCCTGCATCCGGGCCACAGCAGTCGTGGTGTCTCCCACCAGGAGAAAGACGAGGTTTTGTCCGGAAAGACGAGAGGCGGCTTCCAGGAGGAGAGGTATTCCCTGGTAGGGCTGGAAATTTCCGGTGTAGAGAATGACCTTCTGGTTTTCATCGGCATACTGAGCCCGCATTTTTTGCAGATCCTCGGCGGAGGTTGCTGGAGGTTCAAAATCCAGAAAGTTTTCCAGCAGTATCGATTTATGAGCATAGCCGGCCGATTCGACCTGATTGAGGAGGTCCTGACAAATGACGATCACAGCCTGCGAGTTTCTGAGCACGTACGTTTCCAGCCGCCTAAACACCCCCTTTAAAAACTTGGAGCGGGAAAAAGCGAACTTGTCCAGCTGCTGGGGGAGACTGGAGTGCATGTCATACACATGCGGAATGCGCCAAATTCGGGCCAAGGCCGTGCCGAACCACCCGGCCTCTTCATGGGAAAAGATCAGATCATAGCGCTTTCTGAACAGCCGGCCCAGGGTTTTGAAGAAAAGGAAAAGATCAAGAGGGAGCTTTGCCCAGGAGGGTCCGATTTTGATCTTCTTGATCCCCGGAAGGTTGGGAATACGATAGATCTGAAGCCCGGGGAATTCTTTATCCTCACCCAGGTGATACGTGACGAGATCGACCTCGTGTCCCAGGCTGGATAGGGTTTTGAGCCGAAAATACACACTTATAGGAGTGCCCCGAGGCTGGAAGAAGGGTTGGGGAGCCAGCATCAGGATCCTCATGAGATTTCCTTAATATTCAGGAATCGTTTCCGCTTCGGAGTCAATGATCTCTCTGACGTAATAGATACGCTTCTCTAGAGATTCATGATAGGATCGGACCATGATCTCAGCCAGCAGCCCCAAGGTGATAAATTGGAAACCGATCACCAGCAGCAAAATGGCCAACAGCAGGAGGGGGCGGTTGGCGAGACTTATTTGAAGCACCAAACGTTGGTATGAGAGATAAAGACCGATGGCTCCTCCGAGAGCTCCGCTGATCAAACCGAATACTCCGAAGATCTGAAGGGGCCGGGTGGAGTAACTCAACAGAAATTTTACGGTGAGCAGGTCCAGGATGACCTTTACAAAGCGAAACACACTGTATTTGGATTTTCCGTGGCGGCGGGGATGGTGGTTGACTTTGACTTCGGCGATGTTGACTCCCATACGGCTGGCGATGGCAGGAATAAAGCGGTGCATTTCTCCGTACAAATCGATATTCTTGACCACTTCCAGCCGGAAAGCTTTAAGGGTACAGCCGTAATCGTGGAGTTTAACGCCGGTGATCACGGAGATCAACCAGTTGGCTAAAGCAGAAGGCAGTTTTCGGGTAAAAAATTTGTCCTTTCGCTTGATACGCCAACCGCTCACCAAGTCATAACCTTCCTCAAGCTTTGACACGAGCAGTGCAAAATCTTGGGGATCATTCTGAAGATCTGCGTCCAACGTGATGATGATGTCACCTTGCGCGTGATCAAATCCCGCTGAAAGAGCGGCCGTCTGACCGAAATTCTTGCGGAGCCGGATGAGTATGACGGCATCATGGCTTTTCTGGATGGCCTTCAAGGTGGTGTAGGAATTATCGCTGCTGCCGTCATCGACGTAAATGATCTCAAAGGTCCTGCCGAGTTTTTGGCAGGCATCCACGATCCGGGTATGCAGCTCCTCCAGGTTATCTTCCTCGTTATAGACAGGAACCACGATGGACAGTTCCTGATTATTGCTTGATGACATCCCGGAAAATATACCACAATCTTTTTTAAATATCTACACTGAGCGATG
>JAUWSR010000059.1 GCA_030609975.1 Acidobacteriota bacterium
GGTCGGCATCAAAAGGATTGATAAAGATCTGGCTGTAATAAAAGGGACGGCTGTTGTAACGGTTGAGATATTCCCAAGATTCGCCGCCATTTTGGGAGCGGTAGATCCCGGTTCCCAGTTTGCTCATATCCGCATAATCTTCAGAATTCCTGCGCGGCTGGAACCCATGTTCCACAATGGCCATCACAATCTGGGGATCTTTACGGTAGATCGCCAGACCGATCCGACCGATATCCCCCTCGGGCAGTCCCTCAGTCAGTTTTGTCCAAGTCGACCCACCATCCGTAGTTTTAAAGATCCCGCCGTTGGGTCCTCCGCTGTCAAACCGGTAGGGACGGCGCAACCTCTCCCAAAAGGCAGTGTACAGGACATCTGGATCGTTGGGATTCATTAAGACATGGGTGCAGCCGGTCTTACCGTCATCAGGAAGCCCTCCGGATAGCTTCTGCCAGGTTTTTCCGCCGTCATTGGTCTTGAACAATCCCCGTTGTCCGGTGTGGCCCCAAAGGTGGCCTTGAGCCGCGACATAGACGATGCTGGGATCGGTGGGGTGCATGGCGATCTTGGCGATATGGTGGGTATCCCGCAAACCGGTGTTGGCAAAGGTTTCCCCACCATCAATGGATTTATAGATGCCGTCCCCCCAGCCGACACTGTTACGAACATTGGCTTCCCCGGTGCCTACCCAGATGATATCGGGGTCCTTCTGAAAGAGACCCACAGCCCCGATAGAACCCGACCCGTAACCATCGAAGATCGGCTGCCAAGTGGTTCCGGCATTGACGGTTTTCCATACTCCCCCCGAGGCAGAAGCCACGATCACATGGCGGTAATCGCTGTCCAAAGCCTGGATATCGGAAATACGCCCACCCATGTTGGCCGGTCCGATATTCCGCCAACGGAAATCCTTCAGGAACGATTCATCTTGTCCGCCCCCCAGCATCAAGCTGGACAACAAGAGTATTCCACACAGAATCGTCAATATTCCCGGAACTTTTTTTGTTAACATGACTTTCCTCCCAACCTCAATTTTTCTATTCTTCATTCGGATACATCTCGGATCACAGCTTTACTTGTAAGGATTATTTGTGACCTGAAACATATAATCGGGATCGATATAAGGCTCAAAATCCCGGTACTTCTGCATAAGCCCGATCTTCCGCTCCAAAAGCTCCGGAAGATTCTCCGCATAGATGAACGGTGTCTCCACACTGTCCGAAACGATCATCCATTCCACAGGAGAGGTTTTCCAGAGCGTGAGAAGCTCTTCCGTATTCCTAATCTCCCGGTCGATCATCTCATTCAGAAGCTGCCGCATTCGGGATTTTTCTTCTGGATCAGTGGAGTCGACATAGGTATGCACCCCATACACCCAGGCCGCGGTGCTGCGTAAGGTTTCAAACAGACAGCGCAGCGCCCGGGCTCGGAAGAGTTGATCTTCAAATACCTGCGCAGCCTGAATCTTCCCATTTTTTCCGGTCTGTTCCCGGTTTTCTTGGAAGACATCACGGTCGGCAGCCAAGGGTTTCCAGACATGAGCGTCGATCAGCTCCATGGCATTTCGAGCGGTGTCTTTAGAGAGAAGCTCAAACAGGACATCCTGAGCCAGGTCCACACGGTTGGGATTATGTTGAGAGGTACACATAAAGTCTTCATAGTAAGCACGATCTTTTTCTGGGATTTTACCGATATCCGGAACCAACGGCCGAGTCCACATGCGCTGCCACACAACCCCGTAGCCGGAGTAGATGGAAAGGGGGGGGAAGCTCCGGACAGCCTGCTCGATCTGCCTCCAGCCATGGACCAGTTCATCGGCTAGCTTCTCTCCAACGTACCCACAAGCCAGATCCCTGACTGCTGCATCGATGTTCAATTCAGGATCGGTCTGAAAACGCCGAAAGACCTCTTGGTTGACCGCTACCGGCACCTTATCCGGTGGCTGGATCCCACCGATATGAGCCAGGCTGGGAATCCCCAAGCGCCGCGCCGAGTCCAGTTTTTCGTAGGTAAGCCAGGGGAAAGGTATCCCCAGCAGCGGCTCGTGATTCCAATGGATCCCAAAAGCGTGGTAGAAATAGCTCCGGCTTCCCCGGTCCCACAACTCTTGAGCCTTGCTCTTTTCTTCTCCGTCCAAGGTATTGTGCAGAGCCGAGCCGGATACTTTTATATCGTGGTAGCGGGGATGGGCATAGACCGTGTCCCAACCAACGGCTAGAAGAGAACTGGTCTCCACATCGATGCCATCCTCGAGCTGCGGCCACAGATGGGACAGCTCGCCGTAAAAAGACTCTAAACGGGTCATAACCCGGAAGGCAGGATTGATGTTTCGGCCTGTATCCCGCAGCAGCTGCAGGAAGCGGCTTACATTAGCGGCGGCTTCACGAGCGATGTTATCGTCGTCTTTCCATTCGCGGATCAGATAGGCGCCGCCGTTGCGGCCAACATACAGTGACTTGGTGTGCTCAAAACCGGCCCCACTGTCATTGGTCCAAATCGACAGAAATTCCAGCTCGGGGACTTCGTGCAGTAAATTTGTGAGCATCTCTGCATAATGTTCCCGAACCACAGGGTGCACGATGGAAAGATTGAAGCGCGGTTTGAAGCTGCGAAAAGGATGATCCACCCGCGCCCCCCGCAGTGTGGGATATTTCTCAAAAAGGCTTTCCGGCACGGAACGCGGCTCGAAACACAAGAGACCGGGAGTCAACCCATATTTCGCCGCCAAGCCGGTATTCTCTTTGAGCCGGGCCAGATTGGCGTCTAAATATTCCCGATGATAGGCGCCCTGGTTGAGCTGGCTGGAGACGAACTGATCCAATGCCGGGCAGTAGGTATAGAAATGGGAGTAAAATTCCCCGGGAACACCTGGTTCCAGGGGGAAGGGGCCGGCCAAGGCATTGACCTCGACATGCGTAAATCCCAGACGGGCATACTCTCTCAGGTAAGCCTCCCGGTCGAAATTACGAGCCATCCGCGCATACTGGGTAAGAAAAAGATCAAAGGTGGATTTCTCCTGGGCAAAAGCCATCTCTCTCTGCCAGGGGCTGCCGATAGTGACGTCCGTCTCGCTCAGGCTTTCATTTAAATAAGTCATCGCCAGATACAAAAAACAAGCTCGAGAACTGAGGAGCCAGGCGCACTCCTGGGTATCGATAAGGAAATATATCCCCTCTTTTCTTGAGATGTTTTCGGCTGCGTCCAACCCCGCAGCAAGTCTATCCCCACCGGGGAGCGACCTTAAAAACCGGTCCCCTTTTTTCACAACGGCCACATTCAAAACACCGGCGCGGGAAACGAATTCCTCACGTTTATCGCTTTGGATAGAGACATCTTGTTCCAAAGCCAGGGCCAGTTCCTGCGCAACGGTTGTCTCCACCACTTCTCCCCCTTCAGGGATGATGATGGTGTGCATCCGGCTGAGATATTCTTTGATCTTAATCGTCGCCTCCTCGATAAGAAGAAAGCTCGTCCCAAGCTGCGAATACCGCACGGATGCTATCTGGATGGGCCTCCAATCCGAACTCACACTGAGCGATCACACCACCCGGCGCATACAGATGGTGCCACACCGACTGGACGGCGGCCTCGATCTCTGCTGCCGTCCCATGGGCCAGCAGGTGCTGACGGTCGATCTCTCCCCAAACAGTGATCTTCCCCTTGAACCGTTTGCCCAACTCCTCTACTCCCATACAGAAGATCTGTGCATTCAGGGAATCCACACCCACTTCGATCAGGTCGGGGATGATATCCATGATGTAGCCATCGGAATGCATGAACACATACTTTCCATAGCGGCGTGCGATTTCCACATAATCCCGGTACATAGGTTTGAAGACCTGGCGGAAGATATCAGGATGCAGCAGCATAGCCTGCTGGGTGCCCCAATCATCCATGAGTGCGATCGCGTCCACGTCTGTCCGTGCCCATACTTCGATCTCTTTACAGTAAAAAGTGTGCATGCGTTCAAGCAGCTCAAAGAGCTCGGAAGGCTGCTCCATCAGATCGATCAAGGCCTGCTCCATGGTGCGTATGAATTGAAGCCGTTCGAACGGCCTCACCACATGACCGGCTAAAACGAACTGGTCTGTCTCCCGGCAGAAACGGTTTATCCCTTCTATATCCACATGAAGCATATCCTCTGGGGGTTCGAATGTGTCCAGGCCCTGCCAATCCCCCACCAAGGGCTTGTGCACGATCCCGATGATGCCGTCCTGAGGGTTGGTGAAGGTACAGCCCCATTCATCCACGTACTCACCGCGCGTATAGCGCTCCCCTTGAACCCTCAGCGGTCGGGTATAAAGGGCAGGGGCCGAGACCAGATCGTCGGGAAACTGCTTCTTGATCTGTATCAGTTCCTCGGGATATTTATTCTCAGCCCAAGGCAAAAGCCAGATCTGACGGGGGATCCGGTCCGGGGCGCTAAACTCCAGGGTCCTGCGCACCAATTCACGGCTGTTATTACTCATGTTTATCCTTCTCTCCTGAAGCTTGCATGATAGGAAAATGAACATAGTCGCTCAGATCGATGTTTTCCCCCGCCTGCGCCCAGCTCTGGTTGGACTCAGAGGGAAGGACTCCTCTCTGATAACATATGGTCAGGGACTGCTCAACAGCCTGGGCCACAATTCTTCCCTCAGCACTGCGCTGCACCAAAACCGGCGGCAGGTCTGTTATCGTGCCTACCGAATCCTGGATCCCGTTTACACACACCACCTGAGATCGGGAAGCCTCGGGCCCACAGACAACCTCTCGTCTTCCTTGGACGACCTGAATAGCATCAAAGAGTTTTTTGAACTGATCATCATCCTCAGGGGATCCGTATCTTTTTTCACCACCTCTGAGATCTCGCGCGATGATCTCTTGCCCGGTCTCACCGAAGCTTATTGTGGCCTCCTCAAAATCCAGCAAAAACATCGGACCCCAATCACGAGAGACCGCATGGGACGCATAGAACAGAAGCTCTGTGCCCTCCCCGGTCCATATGCGGCAGGCTGTGGTGTCATAATTATCGATGGGAAAAGCCCGGTAGGCCTCGGCTTTGATCTTTGCCGGAACGGCGCTGGTTTCGGGGCGATCCCCCAACAGATAGAGCAGGTTGTGCAGAAAATGAGCCATGGCATTGTGTGCAGGAGAGTCCAGGATCCAGTGTCCCTTGGAATCGCGTATTTTGCCGGCCCAGCTGTTCCTTTGGTAGTAAGCCAGATCACGCGGCCAAAAACAGAGGGTTTTCAAGCGCCGGGGTTTTCCCCAGATCCCCTTCCGGATATCTGATTTCAATGCCTGAATGGCCTGGGAGTAAGACCACTGAAAACCGACCAAAACTTCTTTATTCGCCGTATCTTTCTGTGCGATCAGACGATCGACCTCCTGTACTGTGACTCCGACCGGTTTATCACACAGGACGTGACTGCCATGCTGCAGAGCCAAAATGCTCTGTGGAACATGAAAATGAAGGGGCGAGGCAACCACCACCAGCTCAGCCTCCCTCCCCTTGTCATAAAACTCTTCTAAGCTTGAAAACACAGGAATACCCCGTGTCTTCAGTTCGTCGCTTATTTCGGCCTTGTCAGGATACGGCTCCACCCCCCCCACGATCTCCACTTCCTCCGGTGAGCATTTCTCTAACAGCGTTTTCAGGTAGTAAAAGCCGTAACCTGCGATGCCTACCATCACAACTTTTACGGGCTTGGTTAAATGACTTATGGATTTTACCGTATACATTTCTTAATCATCATATTGAACCAGCCGAAAATATCAAATTATTCTTACTAAAAGGGAACGCATATGGAATGAACGACATCACAGGTTTAGCCTTCCCGAACAGTCTTTGAGGGGACCACGTTAAAAACCTGCACTAAAGCGAATTCATATGTATCCCCTCGTTTAGAAGAACTAGCTAAAGCTTACGTTCCAGAAGATCAGTCTCAACCACGTCTTTGGTGTTTGTATCGACAGCCAGCGTTTTTATCTCAAACGGACCGAATTCGATTTCTAGGACACGATCGATAATGGGAAGTTGAATACGGGCGGTGCAGGCTTCTCCTGTAGGATTGAATAAGCGCAGGATGATCCGGTCCGTGCTTTCAGCCATCTTCGTAGCAGTCAGGCTGACATTCGTTTTATCGAGGATAACGACCGGAAGGGGGCTCTGCCCCTGGCCGGTGGGGAAACAACAGAGCGCTGTCGGCGGCTCGTTCTTTACGGCGGCTTCCCGGTCGATACGGGCAATGCGTTCTGAAGCCGGCCCACCTTGGATCCAGAAACGATACACATGCTCCCCCTGATCTAACCGGGGGATGAATCGGTCTTGTTCCACGATGGGGATATCATCCGCCACAGGGTGAGCGGCATAGGCTGTGGATCGTAATAGCGAAGGCCGGATCTCTCCCTCGGAAACATCAAATCCATAGGTACGGTCGTTGATGAGCGTAAGCGCCTGCTGTTTATTTTCCGAAACCAGCGCAACCCACTTCTGAGCCACAAGCTCTTCAGCCGGGCGGTCAAACTGTTCCACGCCATATGCCACCTGCCCCCGACATTTGCCATCCATAAAACAAGTCGGGACCGAAAGCTTCAGCATGCGGTCTTTTTCGTTCCAAAGGACACGGATCTTGACTTCGAGCTCCCTCCCATCCTTCGGCAAAATGTAGTGAACACAGGCAAAGGAGTGGTTAAATTTGAACAGAGCTTCCACCATAGAGCGGACAGGACCATCTTCAATAAGACGCACGGGACGGATCTCTTCCCGGTCCGAGCCGGCAAATTCCGCACTTTCTTTAGGTGTGAGAAGCTGAAAAGTCCCCAGGATATCGCGAAAGGCATTGACCTTCATCCCCCAGGGATCGGGATAATCTTGGATGACGAGAAGACGAAAGGCCCCGGTCTGGAGATAATCTTCCCCTTGTACCTGATAAAGATCGATCAGACCCGATTCTGAATTGATGACTACGCGGACACAGTCGGTCAGCAGCTCCAAGGGCGCGCTGACATCCGTCACTTGAGTGGAGCGTGGCTCAACCTCTTTTATATAGACCGGAAATCTGCGCATCTGTCCAGGAGGCAGCTCTGCTCTGAACACGACGCGCTTGCGGTGATCTGTGGCTATGTTGCAGCTTTCCTTTTCCAACTGAGAGGAAATAATCATTCCGTTTCCATCCTGGACTTCAGGCAGCCAGAAGACGTCCGGATTAAAATTGGGTTCGGGGGGCTGGAACTCACATATAATGGTTTCCCAAACTGAAAAAGGGTGGGGATTGTATACGCACACAGGAAATTCGCCTTCTCGAGCCGGTATCTGCCCGCTGAGCAGTGCAAAAAATGCCCGGGTCTTTAGCCGTTCCAAGATCTCCTGACCATGACCAAGTTGCTGCAGGGTATTGGCTTCGACCTCAGGGATAGCCGAACCGGGCAGAATATCATGAAACTCACAAAACAGAAGATCCTGCAAGGCTTCTTGCAGCTCTTGGCGGGGATAAGGAAGAAAATCCAGAACGGTTGTCTGGGTCACCATCTTTTCTGTGGTAATGTAGAGATTCTCCAGGCGCCTGTGCTGGTCTTTAACCCTGGACATGCTGATATAGCAACCCACAGACCAGGGATTGAGATCCCGGTCATGCCGGTGGAACGGCTTTTCTCTTTGTGCCAGGGCCTCAAAATATTCCTCAGGAGTCCCGTGGGAAATCTCCCGGCTTGATTCCACAGAGATGAGCTGCCGCAGGTCCTGCAGGTCCTCCTGCGAGGGACCTCCGCCATGATTGCCGATGCCCCAGAGCAGCATACCTAGGGATTGATCCGGATAGAGTTCAAGCCATTTTTTAAGCTTCTGGCCGGCTTGGCCCCTTCGGGAATTGTAATGCAGCGAAGCACGATGGGCCAAGACCTCAGAACCATCGTAGCCGATCCACATAAAATCATCCTCAGGCAGCGAAAATGACTCAGGATCTGGACGGCAAAAGAGATAAGACGTGTACCCGGATTTCTTCAGGATCTGGACCAAACCCCGGCTGTGGCCGAAGGGATCGAAGTTAACAGCAGTACGGGGCTCCACCCCGAATTTTTCTAGAAAATAACGTTTTCCCAGCAAAGCCTGACGCACAAGAGACTCTCCGCTGGGAAGGTTGCAGTCCGGCTGCAGGTACCAACCTCCCATGATAAACCAGCGGCCCTGCTTTACCAGATCCTGGATCTTCCGGAACAGCTCAGGCTCATAGCGCTCCACCCACTGGTAGAGTACAGATTCGTTGTGACAGAATACCAATTCCTCAAATTCCTCACAGAAACGGGCGGCCGTACGAAAGGTTGCCAGAGTTTCCGCCAGGCCTTCCGGCCACGCCCACAGCCATACCGGGTCGATATGGGAATTGCAAACTAAGATCAATCTCTGTTTGGACACCTTATTCTCCTCTCATTAAAGGAAGATCGATATCGACTTCGATGTTCGGAGTGGAATAATCCAGCAGCACATCATCAGAAGACGAACGCAAGATCCGGGCATTGGAATGGAAGCGAGCCGGTCCGTCCTTGAGATGCCTCTGGATCCGGAGCTGCAGCCATCCCTGCCTGAGGGGAAATCCGGCCTCAACCTTTTTTATGGTGGGAAATAGATGCGGCCGGATGTGCAGTCCATGATGTAGAGGACGCACGCCCAAGATGTGATGAATCAGCAAACAGAGCATCTCCGACCAGGTCCAGGGAGGTACACCCAACTGTGCAAAAGGAGGTGAATGGGGAACTCCATAAAATTCGAACCACGAGCCCGATCTAGATCCGGACAATGAGTCCATCCAGCGCAGGATTCGCCAAACCTTATCAAAATCTTTCGCTTCAGCATAAGCTCGCGCCACAAACAGGGAAGGAAAAGGCCAAGGCCCATCCGTATCCGGTTCTGAACTGCAGTGGTAACGGCCGTAGCCTCCGCCCTCCCAGTTCTGTCCCCAAAGCTGCTCCAGATGTATCAGCGTATTCCTTCCCAAGGCGGATTCCGCAGGGATAAATTCCAACGCCAAGGGAAGCGCTTCCGAAGTATCCGGCTCCAAAAAATGCTCCCCGGCTGATGCCAAAGGAGACCCCTTGGGTAATCCAGCCTCATTTTGCGGCTGGATTAAAGAGTGGACAGCCCCATCGACTCCTCGGCGCTTGATAAACCGCTCCTCGTGCACCAATCCATACCGCTCATCCTTCAGCAGAGCTTGAGACAGACGTGCAGCCTCCTTCTGCCAGCGATCTCTATGGATCGGTTTCCCTAAAACCTCAGCCATTGCCGCCGCAGAGTTCAGACCCACAGAAACAAATAGCTGATATGCCAGCTCCATCCCCTTCTTGATCCCGTGGGCATGGTGCCGTTCCCAATATTCCCGGACATTGGTCAGCAGACCCGATGGTTCATGCCTGAATATGACTTGAAGAGGAAATTCCGCCAAGGCTTCGATCCGATCCCAATAACGAACGATCAGCTCTCGATCACCGGTCCAACGAAGGTAGTGATCAAGAACGTAGAGCAGCTCCCCATTCTGGTCGAGCTCAACCTCATCGGGCTGCCTCTTTTCACTGGAATCAATAGTGTCACCCTCATTGGTTACAAAATCATTGAGAAGCCGTTCGAGCACAAGCCGGGCTAATCGGTTCTGCCCGGAATGGACCAATCCCAGAGCCATCCAGGAATGGTCGCGCACCCACTCACGGTTGTACTGCCAGATACTCGCGTCCACAACACCCTGAGAGGAGATGACCGCAGGAAGCTGAGATCGCGCCGCAGCAAAAAACCTGTCGAGGAGTCTGTCATCAAACTTGATTTGAGTCGTTTTTTCCCAGATGCCGGCGGCTTCGGCGGTGATGTCGTCTGACGTGATAAAATCAAGGGCAACTCGGTCTTCATCCGCTTCTAAGAGATATCCCACAATAAATTCAGCTACGGCTGCCGGTGGCAGCTCACAGCCTCGGGAAAGGGTCTTGAAGGGAGTTCCGGTCTCCAGAGTTAGCTTTACAGGTTTGTCCTTCCGGTTTTTTACCCGGATAACACGTGCCAGGATAGGACGGCTGGAATGGGGACAAAAAAATTCCTCTTGGATCTCAAACTGTCCCGCCCACCAGCTTACGACGGCGCTGGGCAGCCCGCGCCGGAATGACCAGTTGGCCTGCAGGTTGGTTTCCCCGGCAAAATAAACTTGGGTATCTGTTCGTATCCCTAAACGCGTACTCTCCAATCCACTCGTTTCATCCAGTGTGAGGGCTTCTCTTTTCTTGCGCAGCTTCTGCGGATTCATGACCAGCAGTCCAACCGCCGTCCCCTCTCCGCCGGGGGCTATCTGGACGGCGGCCTGGATACGGCCGTTTCCCAGGAAAAAATAGGAGACATCTTTGAGATGGGTGCGGACATCCCAATGGCCTGAGGAGGGGTCATCTTCATAAATGTGTTCTTCCACATCGATCATGGGTCAGCTCCTAGGCAAAATCTATCTCACAGTACTTATCAGGCAGGACTAGATATATCAGATTTTTCTGCGCAAGAAAACCTCAAGCTTTACAAACCAGGAAGGATAATAATAAGATTTCAATGGGAAGATCATTCCCTTGTTCCAATTCTGTGATCATTCGGAGGATGTATGACAAATAAAACCGAAAAAAAGGGTTTTTCACGACGGCAATTTCTCAAAGCTTCGGGAGCAGCCAGCGCTGTTGCAGGCGGCGCAGGTCTAGGCTTATTCGGGTATGAAGCGGGCAAAGATCCCCGTACCTACCGGGGTTGGGAGAACTGGGAAGGCGTCAATCAGGTATTCAACCGTAAAAAATATGCGGTTGATCAACCGACCTGCCAAAAAGTGGGACCCACCCGTCGTGTGGATGCCAGAACTGAGGTGATCTTCTACCGCCGCGGCAGTTTTATGCGGCAGTGGCGGGAGGAGACCGGATTGGAAGGAATGGAGCCTCACATCCAGGAATATTACAGGAAAAATCCGGAGGATTTAGAGCTGGACATCTACAGTCAAGAAGTGATCTTCCCCAAATTGATGGAGGATCGGAAAAAATATCAAGATCAATTCCGGTTATCCGATGCTTGGTCCAATGCCATGGGGGCGGTTTCGCCTCCCCGTATCACCGAGCCCCCTGAAGTATCGGATTTTCCCCGGCGAAGCCGAAGAGGAGGGTCCACGGAACCGGTCAAATTCAAAGATCCTAAAAAAACCTCAAAGCTCATCAAAAAGATCGCCCATGAATTGGGATCGACCTTGGTAGGCATAGCTAAGCTCAATCCGGACTGGGTCTACAAGTACACCAGCATTGGACGGGGATTCCAATCGGATGAACCTATCGAAGTGCCTAAACACTGGCAGAACGCCATCGTGGTGGGAACACCCATGTCCTGGGACCCCATGTACGCCAACCCCAATTACGGAACCTCCAATGATGCCTATTCCCGCTCCCGGATCATCGCATTCCGGGTCGCTTCTTTTATCAAACAGCTGGGTTATGCCGCCCGCCCACACACCCCGGGAACGGACTATGACCTCATGGTCCCTCCTATCCTGGTGGACGCCGGTATCGGTGAACAGAGCCGGCCATCGATCGTAGTCACTCCCGAGTTGGGATTGAATTTCCGCCCGGCCATCATTACCACCAATTTGCCTCTACATCCGGATAAGCCCATTTCCTTCGGCGTGCAGGATTTCTGCGACCACTGCAAGATCTGTGCTGAGAACTGTCCGAGTGATGCCATCTCCTACGGCGATAGAGTGGAGGTGCGCGGCTATCTCCGCTGGCAGGTCAACACCGCCAAATGCCTGAATTTTTGGAACTCCACCCTCGGCAGTATGGGCTGTCGACTGTGTGTTGCGGTCTGCCCCTACACCCGCAAGTCCAATTGGATTCACAAGGCAGCTCTAAAAGTAACCGCAGATGACCCCACCGGGATCTCGGAAAAAGCCCTGACCATGATGCAAAAACGCTTCTATCCCGGGCCTGAGCCCCAAAAATACTACATCCCCTCTTTGGGAGGTGAAAATGCCTCCTACCGGGAACCTCCCTGGTGGCTGAGGACTGAGGATTTTATCGAATAAGGGAGTAAAACATGCAGTTTTTTATAAGCGGATGGTTTTGGTTCCTGGAGGGTATATTAACCTGTTTGATGGTGGTCGGCCTTAAGTTTTACATGGAGGATAAAGGCATTCCTATGCCATTCTGGAAGTGGATCCTGTTCGGGCTCTGGATCCTGCTCGCGGGTTTCACCATCGCCTTTGTTGGAACGAGTTTAGGTGAGGGAGAGCCAACGGCAGCTAAGTTGGGAGGTATCCTCTTCGGCCTGACCTCCACAATATCAGGGATTGCGCTCTGGCGGATACTTCTTACCGGTCGGAATAAAACCTGATCCATTGGATCGCCGAGGCCGAGCTGGTATGCGAATGGTTTGAATCGCATTTGAGGCCTATGGCTTTGATCTTAGGAACCTTGTTTGTCCCAAACAGCAGTTTGTAGTCATCCCGGAGATTGCGACGACAGATGTGCCACGCCCCCAAGCCTTCGTTCCCGGAACCGACCACGATGTAGCGCACTTGGCCAAAAGTGGCGGCGCGGCCTGTGGCACCCTTTTTCAGAGTGGTATCCCAGACATATCCGATGGTGTGAGGCGGAGTGACCGAAAGGATCCCTCCTTTATCGAACAGGACGAACAAACGAAAAGCGGCATCATCGCGACTTTTTACAGTCACATCCGTCCCCTGGGGAAGTTTGTCCACTTTGTAACGGAACTCGATCTCCGGGTACTCCGAAGGCTTGATCTTATCCTTGAATTTTGTGCCGATGGTGGTCGAAGTGTTTTCACTTCGCATGAACAAGGTTTTGTCTTTGACCCCAAAAAGGTCCGCTTTGCCTTTTTGCTCCTTCCAATCGGCCTGCTTCAGCCAGCGGTGGATAGAGATTTCTTCTTGAGGGAAACTCACTACGTCCCGAACCGAGCTTGGCTGCGCGGACAGCACCATAACGATCCCCAATAAAAACCAGAGTTTGAGCTTTAAATAGAACTTCATGTACGTCCAACCATTCAGGTTCCTCCATTTCTGGAAAGGGAGACAATGAGTATCTATTATTATGGATATGCTAATAAAAATAAAGATATAAAGTCATTTTTACGTTCAACTCCGATTCAGGTCTAAAAACGATCTGCGTGCTATAATAATGAGGGCAGGATGAGGCTCTCTTGACGATGACAAGAGGGTTTGATACCATCAATCGCCTAAAACCAGAACAACGAGGCCTGGCCATGAAACAACAACAAAGCGTCTTTTCCGGGATACAGCCCACCGGCGAAATCCATCTCGGAAACTATCTGGGAGCTATAAAGAATTGGGCATCGCTGCTGGGCAAATATGAGTGCATCTTCTGTATCGTGGACTATCATGCGATGACCATCGAATATGATGTAAAAGCCATGCAGAACAATATCCACAATGCCGTCCTGGACAACATCGCCTGCGGTCTCGATCCGGAGAAGTGCACGATCTTCGTGCAGTCCGATGTCCCGGAAGTCACGGAACTGACTTGGGTCCTCAGCACCGTCACCCCTATGGGAGATCTTTCCCGCATGACCCAGTTCAAAGAAAAATCCAAACAGCATGAACAGAACATCAACGTGGGACTCTTCTCCTATCCCGTGCTCCAAACCGCCGACATCATTCTGTATAAGGCCTCCTGGGTTCCGGTAGGAGAAGACCAGGTACAGCACGTCGAATTGGCCCGTGAGATCGTACGGGATTTCAACCGGCGCTACGGGGATGTATTCCCGGAACCCCAAGCACTGTTGACTCAAGCCCGCCGTGTTATGGGACTGGACGGCAAGACCAAGATGTCGAAGTCGCTCAGCAACACCATCGCATTGAACGAGACCTATGACAGCCTCAAAAAAAAGATCATGGGAGCCATCACCGATGAAGACCGCAAGCGTCGGCATGACCCGGGAAATCCCGACATCTGCAACATCATGCGCTATCATGAGTTTTTCCCTGGGGACGATGATCTGGAGAAGATCGATCGCGAATGCCGGACAGCAGAGATCGGATGCGTCGACGACAAAAAAATGGTGATCGACCGTATCTGGGAATTCCTGGAGCCTGTCCAACAAAAACGAGCGGAATTAGCTGCCACAGAAGGGTATGTTGAAGGCGTCTTGCAAGAAGGGGCCTTGCGCGCGCGTAAAATAGCCCAAGACACCATGGCCGAAGTGCGTGAAGCCTGCGGCCTGCGGAAATATCCACTCCGTTAAATCGCCTTAAAATCCTCCGACCTTTA
>JAUWSR010000169.1 GCA_030609975.1 Acidobacteriota bacterium
ATTTTCTCGGGCTGGCTACAGGTATTGCCTGCAGTATCATCATCCTGCTTTTTCTCCGCAACGAGCTGACCTATGACCGGCACCATGAAAACTCAGATCGGATCTACCGCATCAGCTCAAACTTCATCACATCCGGAGATCCCGTCCTATTTGCCATATCATCACCCGCCTTGGGCCCACGGCTCAAAGAGGAGTATCCCGAGATCGAAGCATTCGTCCGCATCGCGCCCACGTCGGAGGTTCTCTTTGAATCCGGGGAAGACCACTTCTATGTACGCGGAATCGTCTTTGCAGATGTAGCCATTTTTCAGGCATTCACCTATCCCCTCCTTCACGGTGACGCAGAGACCTGCCTCACCGATCCTGAAACGATCGTGCTGACCGAACGACTTGCCCAAAAGTACTTCGGCAATGATAATCCTATGGGGAAAGTCATCCGTGTCGCGAATCGATATAACTTAAAAGTCACGGGTGTCATGAAGGACCCTCCCCAAAATTCCCATATCCCGATCGAAGGCATCATCTCTTTTGCCAGCTGGGAAACGGAAAACAACAGCCTGAGGTGGCCTATCTATGAGATATTCGGCTACACCTATGTGATGTTTCCAGAAGGCTACAGCTTGGATTCATTCTTCACAAAGTTCCCTGCATTTTACGAAAAGTATGTAAAAAAGGATGAACCCAACTACAACCAGGTGTTCGAACCGATCTTCCTCAAGCTCGCTGACGTCCATTACAACACAGTGGGTTTTCGAGGGGAGATGCCACTCGGTAACCGGGCCTATCTCTTTGCTTTCTTTTTCATCGGGATATTTATCCTGGTCCTGGCTTGCATAAATTACATCAATATGACGACAGCCCGCTCTGCGACACGCGCCAAAGAGATCGGGATGAAAAAAGTGCTGGGCTCAAAAAAGAAAGACCTTATGTCCCAACTTTTAGGTGAATCTCTGCTGATCGCTTTGGCCGCATTGGTTATTGCATATGCAGCGGTATGGGCTCTTTTGTCGCTTACAGGCTTTAACTCATCTCTTGACCTTGCCCTGAACAAGTCCATGTTGTTCAATCCCATACTGATCTTGATATTGCTGGGAATCTGTCTCTTGGTGGGGATCGGATCCGGACTCTATCCCGCTTTTTACCTTTCTGCCATTGCCCCAGTCTCAGCTATTTCCGGGAAATTCAGCTCGAGCAGAAAAGGTATCCAAACCCGAAGAGGGCTGGTTTTATTCCAATTCATGATATCCCTCGGAGTTGTCATCTTGACCCTCTTCATGAATCGACAGATCGATTTTATGCGCAATCAGGACCTTGGTTTTAAGCAGGAGAATGTACTTTCAATTGCACTGAGAGGGAGTGATGTCCTTGCTAAAACTCCGGCCTTCAGGGAAGAACTTCTAAGAAATCCGAATATCACCTCAGCCTCTATGGGAATCGGCCGACCCGGAAGCCCCGGAGGAGGGCTGTACACCTTTGAGGGACAGGAGGGTATGGAGGAACACAATTTTGCGGTCTTTTTAGCCGGTTTCGACTACCTCCAAACCCTCGGCATCGAGGTCGTCTCAGGAAGGGATTTCGATCGCAGTTATACCTCAGATGTCCAAGAAGCCGTGATCGTTAACGAGGCCTTGACCAAATTCATGAAGTGGGACAATCCCTTGGGAAAGCGTATAAAGCAGTTCACATTTTTTGATGGTCATGTTGTTGGTGTTGTCAAGGATTTCCACTTCGCCTCTCTTCACAACAAGATCGAGCCCCTGCTCATTCGTATGCTGCAAGAGCCCGCCGGAGCCCTCTACATTCGCTTGAAAGGTGAAAACCTGGTACAGACCATGGGATTCCTGGAAGAGAAATGGAAGGAGCTGAGTGCTAACCGGCCTTTTCTCTATTCCTTTTTAGATGCCCAGTTCGATCGGCAGTACAATGCAGACCTCAGACAAAACCGTCTGATCAAATTCTTCTCATACATCTGCATTCTCATCTCATGCTTGGGGCTTCTCGGTCTTTCCTCATTCACTTCCCAGCGGAGGACCAAGGAAGTGGCCATCCGTAAGGTTCTGGGCGCCTCTTCTCTTCAGATCATTCTGATCATGTTCCGTGAGATATTTGTTTTGGTCGTATTGGCTGCGATCGCAGCCGTACCTATCTCGCTGTACTTTATCAACATGTGGTTGGGTAATTTTGCCTACAAAACCAACCTGAATATTTTGATTTTCGGGGCCGCAGCTTTTGGAGCCGTTCTCGTAGCATTTTTCACCGCCAGCTACCACAGTGTTAAAGTGGCGCAGACCAATCCTGCTAAAAACCTCAAGTACGAATAATCTGCGACATTTTTTACCCATAGGGCAAGCTGAGCTCACCTGACAATATTGCGGTCTTCGAGCAGGCTTACCACGGTTTTATACAATAGAATTTGTTATGTATTTATCAAAGTCTAAAGACTGGAAAGGTAACCTCTTTCTGCTGTATATTCAGGAAACGTTGGGATAAAATTTCCACTTTACGACAAAAGAGGAATTCAGCTATAATTTGTAACTCTGTAATTTCTCATAATGGGGATCAGATGAAAGTCTCAGTTTGGTACAACAATAGAGATATCCGATTGGAAGACAGGCAGAAACCAAAGCCTGGCCCAGCGGAGATGCTGGTTAAGGTGATATCGTCTGGCATATGCGGCAGCGATTTAGTGGAGTGGTACAGGCTGCCGAGAGCACCATTGGTACAGGGTCATGAGATCGGGGCCCAGGTGGTGGAGGTCGGAAACTCTGTTAATAAATTCAAGCCCGGAGACCGAGTATTTGTCGCTCCCAAAGTGCCCTGTATGAACTGTAGCGCCTGTAAAAATGGTCATTACCCTGTCTGTACAGATGTTGAAGAAAGGCTGCCAGGCGGTTTTGCTGAATTTGTTTTGGTTCCGAAACCATTGGTTGAAAACGGTACATACCTTTTGCCGGAAAATATTTCATACGATCAAAGTACCTTTATAGAACCTCTTGCCTGCGCCGTCCGAGCAAAAAATCTCGCCGGATTCAGAGAAGACCAGACGGTCTTGATTTTAGGAAGCGGCATGTCGGGTCTCCTTTTCACAAGGCTTGCTAGAATGAAAGGATGCAGAATTGTCGTCACGGATATCAACACGAAAAGGCTGGAGCTTGCACAAAGGATGGGTGCTGATCACACTCTTCTGGCAGAAAACAATGTTCATGAACAGCTCATTGCACTCCACGGGAAAAAAGCGGATGTTGTTATTCTATGCACCTCTGCTCTTTCTGCAGTGACACAAGCATGGAAGTGTGTAGACAGAGGCGGGTGTGTCGTCTTCTTTGCCGTTCCAGGCCCAGATAGGCAGGTGACCATTCCTATCAATGATTTCTGGAGGAAAGAGATTCGTATTATCACATCCTACTACTGTGGGCCACCAGACATCGTTGAGGCTATGATGCTCATTGCATCCGGAGAGATAAAAGTCGATGATCTGATAACCCACAGACTGCCTCTCAAGGATATTGCAGAAGGATTCAGACTCGCTTCAGAGGGAAGAGAGTCGCTAAAGGTTATAATAAAACCTCAGGGCTGAAAAATAAAGCCAGTCATGAAAAGATCCGTGCATTATTTTTAAAGCTGAGAGTTACATAGCTGTATCGGTAAAATCTTATTCGTTGCGCAGGGATTCACTGGGGCTGGCGGCAGCCGCTCTGATCGACTGAAAGCTCACCGTCATCAGTGCCACACAAACTGCCGCAAAACCCGCTAAGCCAAATACCCAAATCTGGATGGGGACTCTGTATAGGAAATTTTGCAGCCACTTGTTCATGATGTAATAGGAAAGCGGCCACGCTAAAACACAGCCCCATAGAGTCAGCTTGAGGAATTGAGAATTAAGCAGCCAAGTGATGCTGTTCACAGAAGCTCCCATAACCTTGCGGATACCGATCTCCTTGGTACGCTGTTTGGTAGCAAAGCTGGCGAGGCCAAAAAGGCCCAAACATGCGATGAAAATGGCCAACACAGCCAGATAGAAAATCACCTTTCCGGATTTCCGCTCCTCCTGGTACATCCGCTCAAAATCCTCGTCCAGAAAACGATAGGCAAAGACGGAATCCGGGAAGAACTCTGTAAATTGGTCTTTGATAAATGCGTTGGTAGCCGGGATATCCTGACTCGAGATCTTGACTGAAACATTCCATCCCGATACGTCTTCAGGATACAGTCTCAGCATCATGGGTGTCACCGGATTGTGCAACGAAAGGAAATGGAAATCCTCAACCACGCCAACAACCTCTACAAGGCCCAATCCGCCCAGCTTGTAATCTCTACCATAGCGGATGTTTCTTCCCACAGGGTTCTCCCATCCGATCTCCTTCACAGCAGCCTCGTTGAGGATGACAACATTTCCCTTATCGGCACCGAATTCCCGGGAGAAACCGCGTCCCTTGACGATGTTCATGCCATAGGTCTCCAAAAGATCTTCATCGATATAATTGACATTCATCTTGATCCATTGACCATCTTCAGCTCCTTCCCAAGAAACCCGGGTCCAATTCGAAGAAGAGTGGACCATATAATCTGAGGTGGCAACACGGATTACATTCGGATTCTGTATGATTTGGTTACGGAAGACTCTGTACTCGCTCTCTTCCAGACTGCCGGAAGGGAAGGTCAGCATCTGGTCTGTATTGTAACCCAGATCCTTGTGGAGGAGATAATTCACCTGCTGCAAGATGATAATGGTGCCGCTGATAAGCACAACCGAAATGAATAATTGGAAAACGACCAAGGCTTTGCGCAATAATACATTACGGGAACCAGATGAGTATTTACCCTTGAGTACATTTACCGGCTGGAAAGAAGAAAGGAAAAAAGCCGGATAAATCCCGGATAGAAGACCGACAAGCAGTGCAACTCCTAAAAGACCTGCAAAAAACACCCAATCCTGTGTAAAAGATAAACTCAACTCGCGGTTAACGATGCTGTTGAATTCGGGAAGGAATATCTTCATTAAGACAACAGCCGCAAGCATGGCAACTAATGCTGTGAAAATCGATTCTCCCAAAAACTGCCGGACCAAGGAAGACCGCTGTGCACCAGAAACCTTACGCAGCCCGACCTCGCGTGCCCGGTCGGCAGAACGGGCGGTCGTCAGGTTCATGAAATTGATCCCGGCAATAACCAAAACAAAGAGGGCTATGGCTGAAAAAATATAGATGTTTTTAACGCTGCCCACCAACGCAAATTCATGCGACACAGCGGCATGGAGATGGATGCGGGACAAGGGACGTAAATACAATTCGTTTTCGCTCTGCTCTCCCTGGTATTTTTTCAAGATAAACCTGATCTTTTCGTTAACAGAGGAGACGGACTGCTGCGGCCCCAAAAGCACATACACAGGAACCCAATTATCTCCCCATAAAGAGAAAGGATCCGTTTCCGCACCGGCAGAAATTGTCACTGCAGACAGCAAGAGGTCGAAGGTGATGTGGGAGTTATCCGGAACATCCGCCATAATGCCTGTAACTAAGTAATCATTGCCATCATCGAGACGCACCACCTCCCCCAAGGCCTCATCTTGGCCAAAGACCTTCTCGGCTACTGTTTCCGTCAAGACGATAGAGTAGGGAGCATCCAATGCGGTTTGGGAGTCCCCCTTTACCCAGGGGAAGGAAAAGATAGAAAAAAAGGCGCTGTCGGCCAAAAAACAACGCTCTTGGATCCTTTGATCTCCCTCCAGCGTCAGGGTGACTCTCCCTCCTGAGATAACCCTCGAGACCGCTTTGATCTCAGGAAAATCCGTCGCGAGTGCGCCTGAGAGCGGGGCCGGACCGGTGGCCAGCTCTTCTTTGGGGCCGTTGTGATCGATGATCTGTTCCACCCGGCAGATGCGCTCGAAATTGTCATGGAAACGATCAAAACTGAGTTCGAAATGTATGTAACGAGCGACGAGCAAAAACATCGCCAATCCGATGGCCAATCCCGTGATATTGATAAAGGAAAAAACCTTGTGCCGACGGATATTCCGCAAAGCGATGGTTAAATAATTGTTGAACATGGTTAGACTCCAGTAGATCGAGTTTCTTATAAGCCCGGGCAGAGTGCGCAGTGCCTGCACCCGGTACCACCTGTGCGCGACATAACGGCCCGAAGATCTATATTTGTAATGAAAGACCTCTTCAAAATCACCCAGGCGGTGATCCCGGTCTTCTGTGCGCAAAAACTGGCCTAACAGCCAGGCGCATAATCGAGGCGGATGTTGCCGTGATTTTTTTGATGTCATCTTGTAATGCCGCAGCACATCTTAATCAAAGGCTACCTTGGGAATATCTTCCCAAAGAGTTTCCTGTACTCGACGGATCTCTCTGAGGGCTTGCTTACCGGTTTTGGTCAGGACGTATAAACATTTGCTGCGCCCTCCCCTTTGCGAGGTGGGTTCACTTAAAGTCTTGTTGACGAATCCTTTGTGATTGAGTTTGTCCAGGGGGACATAGACGGCGCCGAAGGTCCACTCCCGCCCGGTTGCTTGGGAAACCTGTTCCCTTATGCTGACTCCATACGCATTTCCCTGTAACCTCCATATGGCCAATAAAACGATCTCTTCACTCCGCGATAACAGTTTCATGGGACTTGCCTCATTCTTGGATCTGATTTGTCTTATTTTTTTAGACTAATCAATAATATATACGTATATATGCTAAAAAAGGTTGTGGATTCTTAAAAATATTATGTCTGGATTATTACATCTGGATCATCCACGAGTTGAGATTGCCTCGCAATGAACATTAGGAGCTTTCAGAATCTCCGTCTCCTGGAATCTCAGGTTCCACCGGATTCACCACGGGCAATACGTCCTGAAAGACCTTGCCGTAGATCTCCCACACCGTTACAAACAGGGCGGCAATGATGGGTCCGATTATAAAACCCATGACACCGAAGAACACGATCCCCCCCAGGGTACTGAGAAAGATGAGCAGATCGGGCATCTGAGTGTCTTTCCCCACCAAGCGAGGACGCAGGATGTTATCCAGGCTGCCCACGATCAAACCGCAAAACAAAGCCAAGCCGATTCCCTTAGCTGTGTGTCCTGTGGCGATCAGGATAATGGCGGCCGGCATCCAGACCAAGCCAGAACCAATAGCCGGGATAATGGAAAGCACCATCATGATGGTTCCCCAAAACACAGCGCTGGGGATACCCACGACGGCAAAGGCTAAACCCGCCAATGCCCCTTGGATGATGCCGATCACAGCCGTTCCTTTGAGCGTGGCCCGGGTCACAGAGGTGAATTTGCTCAGCATGCGCCGCTCATCCTTTTCTTCGAGCGGGATATAGAAGAGGATCTTTTCCAACAGTTTTTCACCATCGATCAGGAAAAAATACATGGTGTACAGGAATACAAAGAACTTGAAGAGAAAGCTGACGGTGAGGACCGTGACCGATGACAGCCCACTGATCAGGAAACCGCTGAGGGAGCCCACCATCTGCCCGACTTTCTGCAATATCTCATCCTGATAGGTTGAGATCTGCTCATAGAATGGGATTTTTTCCAAAATTCCGACAAACCCTGTGGGATCGGATAACTGTTTCTGTATCCAGGGGGAGACCGAGTTTCCGACCTCAATAGCTTGGGCGGCGACCACTCCCAACAAAGCCCCCAAGGGGATGAAGATGACCAGCAGGATGACCACAAGAGTGGCAAAAGACGCCAAGCTCCGGCGGCCCTTGAACCAACGTAAAAAACGCAAGTAAAGAGGACGGGCCATGGCCGAGAAGATCCCAGCCATGATGATGGCCATCAGAAAGCCCCGGATCATCATAAAAAAGATAGCGGATATAAAAATGACAGACAGCAGCAGCACCATCCGGGTGAATTTGCGGCGGTCTTCGAGCAGGCTTCCCATGGTTTTATGTGATTTGACTGCTATTTATATATCAAAGTCCACCATTTCGGTCAAATTCTTAAATCCTTCGCCGTTTTCCTCATTTTTCACACACCGGCATTATGAAATATGCTTAACACTTCCAAAATGCCATGATCGACGATCCTTTTTTGTATAAAAAACCTATATTCACATCAAATTGGCCAGTCTTTAATACTTTTTCCCTTTTTAACTTAACATTGAGCA
>JAUWSR010000247.1 GCA_030609975.1 Acidobacteriota bacterium
AATGAATGGAAAAAAGACCCGCTGGAACTACGGATTTGGGTCTGTGTATTACCGAAAGACAAAACAAGGAAAGATACGCTGGTATGTGGATTATCAGTCAGATGGCAAAAGGATTCGAGAGGTTTTGAAAAACGCTCAGTCTAGAGCTGAAGCTGTACTTCATCTAAGAGAGAGGTGTCTTGAAGCATTTAACTCTCTTCACCATTCAAACAAAATTGAGAAGCTTATTGATTTTGCAGAATTGTCAGAATGCTACATTAGAGACTATGCAAAGTTGAACAAGAAAACCTGGGAAAATGATAGGTGTTGCCTTGAAGCTAATCTGAAACCTTTTTTTGGCAAATCCAAGTTGAACGAGATTACTCCACGCCATATTGAAAAGTATCGAGCAGAGAGATTAGATGCTGGAGTTACCAAAACGACAGTGAATAGGGAACTAGCTCTTATGAAAAAGATGTACAACCTTGCTATTGATTGGGAACTGGCAAATTGGAACCCAGTAAAGAAAATCAAGTTCTTCTCAGAGAAGGATAATCTAAAAGAAAGAATCCTCTCCAAAAATGAAGAGGACACCCTCTTAATAATTTGCCCAGATTATCTAAAACCAGTTCTTGTTGTTGCCCTCAATACTGGAATGAGAAAAAGTGAAATATTGAATTTGAGATGGGAACAGGTTGATTTGAAGAAAAAACTCATCAAAGTTGAGAATACTAAAAGCGGTAAATCAAGGTACATTAACATTAACTCAGAGCTGAGCTGCCTGCTACCAGGCTTGAAGACAAAGAACAAAGAGGGTGAATTTGTGTTTTCCAATCCAGTTACTGGGAAACCCTACGTGGATTTGAAGAGAGCATTTAAGACAGCGTGTGAAGGGGCAGGCATTAGTGAGTTAAGGTTTCATGACCTGAGGCATACTTTTGCATCCCGGCTTGTAGAGAATGGTGTGGATCTGATCACAGTTAAGGATCTGCTTGGGCACAGTACTGTCACGGTGACCGAAAGGTATACTCATCCAAACAAATCCCTAAAGAGAAAGGCCGTAGAATCACTTGTTCAGGATCCAGGCAAAACGCAAAAAACTGTGGAATTTTTGGCACACGAGTGGCACATTGAGAAAAAAGGGAAAAAAGAAAAGGTCGTAACTAATTCATTTTCAATCAATTAGAGAGAATTGTGAAAACCAAACCACTTGACTACGAATCAGTAGGCCGGCAGTTCGAATCTGATTGGAGTCGAAGCAATCTCATCCCTATTCTTTCCAATTGACACCCCCACCAAGAGCATATATCCTATTCCTGCCAAGCAAGGGGAAACCGGTACATGAAATGCCCGAAGTGTAAGGCCAATATCTCCGAAGACTCCCATTTCTGCAAAAAGTGGGGATATTGCTTAAGAGTGCAGAAGATTTGTCTTTTCAAATAAGTAAGATTAGCAATGGAAATAGTAGGAGATATATCCGAAAGCAAAAGGAGGGAAATGCTGTGTTCAAAAAAATTTATTTTAACTCTTTGAGACTTATATTGATCATGCTTCTTCTTTATCCCGTTCATGCACAATTGCATTCACTCTTTGAATTCGAAGATGTTAATATTCCTTATGATCTAAAATATAAGGATTTGATTATCAAGAGTGGCAAATACAACCTAGAGTTTTTGAAGCACGGTCCAAACCAAGTGTTTTATCTGAAAATTAAAAAAGGGAATAAGACAATTTGCCTTGTTGCTGGTGGGGAGAGGGTGCGGTATAAAAACCAGGGCTCTTTAGACTTGTTATCGAAAGATCCAGATATTCCTGATGATTGCAAATTAAATATTAAAAGGAGCCCAGCGCTTAAAATAGCATATGTCATATTTGAAACAGGGAAGAGAGCAATGGTATATCCTTATTATAAAATTAGATTCAAAATCGAATACGAACAGGATTGAATGATAAGTCTAATGTGATCTGTCCGAATTTGTGCCGTTGTGCTAAAATTCATAGATTCAGGATGTCGTTGAAAGATATCTTGACTGCGGCAATCCGATGTGCGAATTTGCCCGCATCCTGTGCCCTGACTGTGGGGAAGAGCGGCGCTTATGTTTTCCTGCAAGACACGCGGATTCTGTCCTTCGTGTCACGCCAAACGCCGGGAGGAGTGGGGCGAGTGGATGCGGGAGGAACTTCTCCTGGATGTCCCCCACCATCAGGTTGTCTTCACCGTCCCAAAGATGCTGCGTTTGTTCTTCCGCTTCAGGCGAAAGCTCCTCAATGATCTCTGTCTCTCTGCGGTGCGGGCGCTATTAAAGTTTTTCCACGCAGCCCCGGATGGTGCCTTTCATCGTGTTTGTCGTTTCCATGACGAGGTTATCCAAGAAATCTTCACCTTGGTGCAGAAGATCCTCCGGTGGCGATGTGATACTCTCATTCTAGGATGTTAATAGGAGGTAATTGGGAAAATTGTGAGAGATTTATCGCAAGCCCAAAAAGGAAATTCTTATAAATTTAAATTATTCACATCACCATTGCCTGGACGAAACACGGGGAAGTTTTTGGTCGCGCATGGCGGCGTGGTATAAGAAAGTCGCCACGACCACCGCTGACTGCATCATACCTTCCGGAAAGAGGCGTTCATAGGTATCCATATTGATGTGGGCGATCCAGTCCAGCATGTCATACGCATCTTGATCGAACTTCAGGCCTAGCAAGCCGACTCCTTTTAATCCCGCGCCCGGATCCCTTCCAGTATAGATATGGGCGAATCCAATACTGTGCAGGGGCTTTATCCATTCCTTGAATATGGCCCGGATTTCCTCGTTTTGCGCACAGGAAATACCTCTCATAGCGGAGGGACCGAGATCCTGATTAAAGGTTATAACATGATTATCGTAGTCCTTTTTGTATTCCCTGGTTCTCGGGTCGGCGAAGTGTTTGTAGACATGCATCGTTTGGCCGATATCTCCAGTGCCATCATGTCCACCCCAAAGCCCCAGACGAATCGTTCGCCGGGGCTGCACACCAATAGCCTTGAGAATACGCATCGCTTCCATGGCGGTCGCCACACCGGCAGCATTATCGATGGCACCGGTCCCATGAGGATACGACTGGAGATGAGCGGCATTTATGATGATTTCGTGGGCCAGGTCTGAGCCCGGAATCTCTGCGATGACATTGTGATCGTGCTGATCACCCACATAAAAAGTCGTCCTGACGTCGATTTCCATGTTGACCGGAATGCCCTGTTCGAGTATTCGCAGAATCCTGTTGTAATGTTCGACGGCCAGCACGAGCTCCAAAGGTCTCTGAGGCGCATCAACACTCCAGGGTTTCTCTATCCTGTTGTATCTACCGATTCCCCCGACTGATCCAAAATAGTGGTCCGGATCCGTTTTTGCCATGGCCACGGCACCCTCGGCAAAGATAAAATCAACGATCTTTTGTCTCAGATCATCGTTGCTGCGTTCACGACGTTCTCTAGGTTCCGGGGGAGCTATGGGCCTTCTCGACATCTCCTCGAGCTGTTCGTCGGACCTCTTTATGGGATAGCCTCTTTCATGGCGGTAGGTGTACGCCCGGTTCCACATTTGGACTCCAAAATAGGGTGAGATCTCTTGTACCGGCATGATGAATACGATTCTGCCGTCCAGTTTTCCCCTGTATTTTTCCAGAGCCTCTACAGAAGTGATCTTTTCAAGATCGATATGGATGACATTCGCCTTGATCTTCCCATTGGACCCGGATGACCACAATGTGGGGAAGCCGATGATCGGCATGTAATCCGGGGATACCATGTGCAGCGAGACATAATCAAAATCCCAGCCGTTGCCGAACTCGTAGGGTTCTAGGTGGACCTTCTCGAGACCGTACTCTTTTAAGCGCTCGACACACCATTCCGCCGCCGCCCGATAGGCAGGCGTTTTCGAAAAGCGGCCACCAAAAATATTGGTCAGCTTGTTCGCATTTTCCATCACATGGGAATTGGCGGATTCAAATTCCATGATCTTCTGCACAACATCGTAATAGACCTTTTCCTGAGCAGAAACGGAAGACACCAAGAGAATTGTGAATACCACACCCACTTGAAATTTGTGTTTTGCGTTCATTGTATCTCCTCCTCCTTAAGATCGTCTTTCCACGGCAAAGGCGAAACGCGTGGCAGCTTTTCTTCGCGCATGGCGGCATGATAGGCGTACGTCGCTACGACGATCGCCGTCTGCTGCATACCGTCCGCAAAGAGGCGTTCATACACATCCATGCTGGTGTGCGCATTCCAATCGTCCATCTCACTTCTGTCGTGTTTGAAATAAAAGCCGGGCAAACCGACTTCCGCATAGGCCTCATGATAAGCCCCAGAAGTGAATAGATGCGCCATCCCGAGATTGTGCAAGGATTTGTTCCATTCTGTCAGAATGGCCCGCATCTCTTCACTTCCCATGATGGAGACGCCTCTTATCCTACCGGGACCGGTATCCTGATCGAAATAGGCCACAACATTATGATAATCCTTCTTGTATTCCTTTTTTATGGGATCGGCAAAGTGTTTGCGAACATGCCCCCGGTTACCGGCTAATCCGCCTCCGTCATGCCCGCCCCAAAAACCTACACGTATGGTCCTGCGGGGTTTTACTCCGATGGCCTTGAGAATACGCACGGCTTCCATGGAGGTAACCACACCAGCGGCGTTATCGATGGCGCCTGTTCCTACCGATACAGACTGAAGATGCCCCCCTACGACTACGATCTCATGCGCCAGATCGGTCCCCGGAATCTCGGCAACGACATTAAAATCGTGTGAATCGCCTCTGTAGAAATTCGTCCTGACTTCGATTTCCATCTCTACGGGGATGTCTTTCTCCAGGATTCGTATCATCCGATTGTAGTGTTCTACTGCCAGTACGAGTTCGGTCGGCTTGGGCGGCAAATTCTCGTCCCAGGGCTTTTCTCCGCTTCGGGCATATCCACTGGGTGCGACGGAACCATAGTAATGCTCTCCGTCAGGGTGCACGATCGCGACAGCTCCTTCGCTGAATATGAAATCAATGATTTCCTGTCTCGAAAGCCCGACCTGCTTGCGCCTGTTCCTGCGCCGTTCCTGATTCTTCAATTCCTCTTCCAACGGCGATATTCGGGGAGTTAACGGGATCTTTGACATTTCATCAAGCCGCTCCTCGGTCAATGTCACGGGAAAGCCATTCGGAAAGTATTCGCCATCCCTCCCCTCCATTTCGACTCCCAGGTGGGGCGATATTTTTTCTTCCGGACTTATCAGAATGATCCGGTCCTTTAACTTGCCCCGGTACTGCTCCATTTTCTCATTTGATGTGATCTCTTCAATATTCATATAGATAACCTGCGCCCGGACCTTCCCCTTTGTACCAGACGACCAGGTTACTGGAAAGCCTATAATCGGCATATACCGGGGAGCGACCATGTGTATGGAAACATAATCAATATCCCAACCATTGCCGAACTCATACGGCTCAAGATGAGCATTCGTAAGACCATACTCTTTTAGCCTCTCGACACACCATTCAGCCGCTTCACGATATGCGGGTGATTTCAGACTCCGTGGGCCAAATACATCACACAACCAGCTGGCATTTTCCATCACATCGGAATTTTCGGACTCGAATTCAATAATCTTCTGAACAACATCATAGTAAATCTTCTCTTCTGTAGGGACAGCAGATGTCACTATAAGCAACGAGAATAAACCGATAATAAAAAACCATAAAGCCTTCATGTTCCTCCTCCTGTTTGTTATGGATGCCAATATCAAATGGGCTTCTATAAAATAGCACAAGCCTAGGAACATAGAAAAGGCTGCCGAAATCCCAATCCAGCAACACACAG
>JAUWSR010000218.1 GCA_030609975.1 Acidobacteriota bacterium
AACCGGCTTAAACTTTCTGCCAGCTCCTCACTGGAGGAGGGCGAGAAGAATAAAGCGCAGTCGGCTAATATCTCTTTGAGGCTTCCCCCGGTGCTGCTGATGACCGCCCGCCCGCGAGCCATTGCTTCTAAGGGAGGGAATCCAAATCCTTCATAGAGGGAGGGATGAACCAAGAACTCCGCTCCGTCGATCAGCTCTATAATTTCTTGAGTCTTTATATAGCCTTTGATGACGACACGTTCCTGAAGCTTTTTTTTCTGTAACAATTCAACCAGATCCTTGTTGTCCGGAATGCCTGCCAAAACAAGTTTGAGGTCCGGAAACCGGGAAGCGATCGCAGCAAATGCCTCCACCAACAGAGGGATATTTTTGTGAGGTTTTAGATTGCTCACGCTGATGATATAGGGAAAAGCATAAGGCGGGAGGGCCTTGGGAGTCGAAAAAAAATGGTCGCTGATCCCGCTGTGAACCACATGGATCTGTTCAGATTCAAAGGAAAACATTTCCACCAGATCCTGTTTTGTGGTCTGGGAAACAGTGAAGATGAGGGACGCCTTTTTTTTGGCTTGGTTGATAAAAAAATTTCCGATCTTTACCTTCAGAGGAGACTGGAAAAATTGTGGAAACTTGAAGTGAATGACATCATGGATGGTCACGATCAAACGGTTCTTCATAAATAGAGGGAATACGTAATGAGGAGAGAAATAGAAATACTCCGTCAGCCCTTTGATCGTCCTGGGGATCTCCAGGTGTTCCCGGAAATCATAGTTTCTGGATGTTACTGCTAGGGATGAAGTCTCTGGTTGGCTGAAGGGAGGGGGGCCTTTTAGGTGCACAACGCGGCAGTCAATCAATTCTGACTGGAGCAAGCCGGAAAATAGCTGTGTGAGATAGACTCCGATCCCGTAGTCATCGATCTTTCTAGCGTCCAGTATCAGCTTCACAGCTAAACTCCTTGATGGCTTGCAGGGTTTTTTTATAAAGGATAAGGGATGTTTTGTCTCGCTTAAATCGACTGAGGAAGATTTTAAGCCCAAAGCGCAGTTTTAAATAATGGGACAGAAGAGACCTGCTGAAGCGAGAGAGGTGTTCACAATAGTAGTAGAGCTGGCTTGTTTTGGCATGAGGGAGCACCTGGCTGGGAAACCGTGTGGTGGATCCTCCCAAGAAATGCGTGATATGGGCTTCGGCCGTGTAGTAGATCTGGAGGTTCTGCTGGCGGACTCGGCGGCAGAGGTCGGCATCTTCAATGTAGATAAAAAAATTCTCGTCGAAACCGCCCAAGCGCTGATATAGAGAACGTTCTATTAAGAAACAGGCGCCGCTGACCCAGTCCACCGTCCGGCTGATCCGGCCTCGCTTGAGTTTGAAAACGGTTCGATACCAGAAAGGATAGATGAATTTCAAGAAGAATTCCGAAACTAGGTTGAGGTCCTTTCCAAAAGATAGCTGAAAGGTCGAATCCTCGTTTAGGATGAGAGGTGCTACGATGGCGTAGCTGGTATGCCGTTGTTTGACAGCTAAAAGATGTTCGACCGTACCTGCAGGAACCACTGTGTCACAATTGAGGATCAGCAGGAGACGGCCGGACGCTTTGGCGGCCGCTATGTTATTGGCGCGGGCGTAGCCGGCATTTTCGGCTAGGGCCAACACTTTTACATCAGGGTGGCTCTGCTTGATGGCAGTGACGGAATCGTCCTCCGAAGCGTTGTCTACGACGATGATCTCATGCTCCAGGTCTTTGAGATTCATCTGCAGCGATTTAAGGCATTCAAGGGTGTGGTCTCTGGTGTTGTAATTAACCAGGATGACGGAGAGTGGAATGGAGGGGGCGGATTCTTTCAATTCTCAGCTTCTGACCTACTGAATTGATTATAACTGACAGAATCATATGGTCAACAATTAACCTGGTTTATTCATAAAAAATGTCGCTGTTTCCTGTAACTAAAATATTAACCGGATGTAACGTTAACTTGAGGATCTAGCATTCTGATTACATCGGTTATAATGTTTTTTTTATTTGTAATCGACATTTTACACCCTTCGGGCGTGCTGATCTCAGCACATCGACTTCGTTGTGGCCCAATCGCTGTAGATAACTACAGCTTATGAGCCACTTCCTTTCCTTAATGCTAACTAGTTTGACATTTCTCCTGGCCGTTTCTATAATCGGCATCATGGAAAACGTGAAGGTCGCCTTGGTGCATGATTGGCTGACCGGGCGCCGCGGCGGCGAAAAAGTCCTGGAGGTGTTCTCTGAGATATTTCCTGAGGCTCCCATTTATACACTGATCCATTTTCCAGGCAGCCAGCATCCTGACATAGAGCAGAAGCGGATCGAGACAAGTTTTATCCAGCGGCTTCCTTTTCTCAAAAAGCGCTATCGCTCCTATCTCCCGTTATTTCCTTTGGCTGTGGAGCTCTTTGACCTGCAGGACTATGATATCGTTCTCTCCAGTTCTCATTGTGTGGCCAAGGGGGCTATCCCCCGACCCGACGCCATGCATATCAGCTACATTTTCTCTCCCATGCGTTATGCCTGGAATCAGTATTTTGCCTACTTTGCTTCTGATCGGCTCGGGCGATTTTCACGCTTGGCCATTCCCCCTGCCCTACACAAACTCAGGGTGTGGGATACGGTCTCCTGCCATCGTGTTGATGAATTTGTGGCCGATTCGAACACGGTAGCCGAGAGGATCTCCAAGTATTACGGCCGATCGGCTGAGGTTATCTACCCTCCGGTAGACACAGATTATTTTCAGCCGAGCGACCATGCTCAGGATTACTATCTGATCGTTTCCGCTCTTGTGCCTTACAAGCGGATCGACCTGGCCATAGAGGTTTTTAAGCAAAGGAAAACCCCTCTGAAGATCGTGGGGCAGGGTCCGGAATTTAAGAGACTAAGGCGAGATGCGCCTGACAATGTGGAATTCTTAGGCTCCTTATCCGACGCTGAGTTGCTTGAGGTTTATCAGCAGTCCCGAGCCCTGATCATGCCGGGAGAGGAAGACTTCGGCATCAATTCTCTCGAATCCCAAGCGTGTGGTGTCCCGGTGATCGCTTACGGTCGTGGAGGAGCGACTGAAACGGTGGTGGCAGAGAAGACGGGCCTTTTTTTCCGAGAACTTTCGGCTGCCAGTCTCTCCAGCGCGCTTGACAAATTTCAGGCCTTGGATTTTAATAAAACGGATATACGAGATAATGCCAAAAGGTTTTCCCGACAGAAATTCAAGGCAAGCATCTCCACCTATATTTTTGCCAAGTGGGCCAAATTTCAACAACGACCATGATTAAAAGTCAGCGAAGCGGCCTGGTAGGACTGTACCTCATCAGTGATGTCCTGGCGATGGTTATCTCCTATTTCTGGGCCTATGGTTTCCGATTCTATGGTTATCTCATTCCTGTCGATCCCTCCAAAGGGATCCCTCCGCTCCGCATCTATGCGATTATCTTTCCGCTTTTCCTGATCTGCCACCTCGTGATCTTCTATTTTCAGGGGTTCTACAAGACCCGGCTAAAAAGAACCCGGGTCGACGACTTCATCTACATCAATTTGAATGCGGCCCTGACAATAGTGGTCGTGTGGGGTGCCTTGAACTATCTGGGCTCCTATGGTGAGGGTGCGAAGCTATTGTTTCCAGAGAGCTTTACTATCTCGCGGCTGTTTCTGGCAGTTTATTTTATAAGCATAATCCTGGTCATCTCCTTCCTTCGCCATCAGATCTATTTTTTTATGAAGCGGCGCTATGCCAAAGGATTGAACCTCAAGAACGTGCTGATCGTGGGCGCAGGGAAAATGGGCCAGGCGGTTGCTCAAAAGTTGGTAAACTACAAGGACCTGGGTTTTTTGGTCCGTGGCTTCCTGGATGATGAGTACCCCATAGGCGAAGAGATCAAGATCGACGGAGGTATCAAAGTCCTGGGTTCTCTGGAAGATCTAGAGAAAATATTGGAGGAGAGAAATATCAGCGAAGTGTATGTTGCGCTGGATCTGAACAACTATTCCAAGATCCTGGAAACTCTCAAGATCGTGGACAAATTTATCGTCAATGTCAGGCTCATTCCGGATCTCTTTCAAATGCTCACGCTTAAAGCGCGCATTGAGGACCTGGATGGTTTTCCCGTCATCAGTGTAGACGAGCCGCCCTTACGTGGTGTGATGCTGTTTTTTAAGCGTGTGATCGACGTTTTGATCTCTGTCTTGATTTTGGTCCTGCTTTCTCCCTTGTGGTTGTTCATAGCTGTGCTCATCAAGCTGACTTCCACGGGCCCGGCTCTCGACCCTCAGGAAAGTATATTTCTGGATGGGCGGAAATTTATCATGCACAAATTTCGCACCATGGTCACGGACGCTGAAAACGAAACCGGCCCCGTGATGTGTGCACCCGATGATCCCCGCATCACCCGGATCGGAGGGCTGCTGCGAACGCTCAGTCTGGATGAGATCCCACAATTTATCAATGTTCTCCGAGGCGAGATGAGCATCATCGGTCCCCGGCCGGAGAGACCGAGTTTTGTGCAGGATTTTCGTGAGAGGATTCCCAAGTACATGCTCCGCCACAAGGTCAAGTGCGGGATTACCGGTTGGGCTCAGGTCCACGGCTTGCGGCAGGACTCGGATTTCGACAAACGCTTGGAATATGATTTCTACTACATCCAAAATTGGTCACCAGCTTTGGATTTTAAGATCTTTTGGAAAACCATCTCCAAAGGTTTTATTGATAAGTCCCTCTCCTCATCCAAACACAAAGACTCCCCCCCTACCTAAAAGAACATCTATCTCCTCCTCCCTTTTACATAGAAATGGTCCGTTAAGATAACGGACCCTACATGCGTCTTTCCCGAGATTGTTTACAAGAAAAGAATGTGGGGGATGGGTATATTCTCTCGGAATTGACAGAACACACCCATCCCCTTCCACAGGACTTTCATTTATTGGCCAGGTACTTCTTTTAAGAAGAGGGGGAGTCTTTGTGTTTGGTTATGTAATCTGACTTCCAGGAACGGCCGATTTGGACATATTGGTATCCCGATATCAGGGTAAGGGAAAGGGTGAGGATATAGAACCAAAGAAGCTGGGGAGCGTGTGACGGGAGCATATTGAGGAGCAGGACAACGCACAGGACCGTGAACTGGCAGACGGTGCTGGATTTTCCCACAAGCGTAGGCGGAAAAGTCTTTTGACCAATGCGGAGGTATAAATAGAAAGATCCGATAATGATAATGACATCCCGACCGATCACCCCAAACGTAAGCCAGAGCGGGATCACATTCGGAGAATTGAGGGAGGGGATGGTCAAGATGAGGAAGGCTGCGGTCATGAAGAGTTTGTCGCTGGCGGGATCGAGCAGTGCGCCCAGTTTGGTTCTCTGATTGAGCACTCGGGCAGCGATCCCATCCAGGAAATCAGTGGAGGAAGCGATCAAAAACACTACAAACGCCCCTGTGCTTTTATGATTCATCACCATATGCAGAAATACCGGTATCATGAGTACCCGAGATAAACTGATGGCATTGGGGAGATTGAAAATCTGTTGCCTATTTTCCTCCATGACATACACTCCCTTACTCGATCCTCAGGATCTGGAGCCAAAATATAACTCAGCGGATCAGCGCTAGGATCAGGCTAAGATGCCGAATGGCCTCCTGCCCCGAAACAGCCTGTTCGGGGTTGAATTTTCGCCCCAGCTCCAAACTCATGATGTCATAGGATATAATCATCACGATGGGGCGGTAATAAAAGTTATCCGGGGAGACATCCGCGATCTGGATTCTCTCCGGAGGTATCTGCTGAATGAATCGATAGCTTGATTGTTCCAGCTGTTTGATGAGGCGGAACAGGATTTCCGCCAATTCAGCCCGGGTTACGACTTTCTGTGGCTGGAAAGTGTGGTTGGGATAAACCTCAAGGATCCCTAAGGTGGCTATTTTCAGGATGTGCCGGGTTGCCCATGAGGTGGAGATGTCAATGATAATGGGTGGTTTGCGGGAGGGATCGGGCAGAACATCTTTGAAATGAACGCTGATGAGAGCTGACATTTGCTCTTTTGTGACAGCATCTGTGGAGGGGATGGAATCGTACTGGCTCGGAAGCTCGAAGATCCCTAAACGGTTTTTGAGAGTTTCGATTCTCTCTTGAGCTGTTTGGTTGTCCGGATTGAGCTCCAGCACCTTATTGTAGATATCCAGGCTCTTGGCATTGTTATCGCTTTGGAAGAGAGCATTGGCATAGGCCAATAGGATCTGCTCGCTTCCCGGCTCATTAGCAGTTGCAGCTTTCAGGTGGACAAGGGCGTCGTCGTAGCTTTCTTCCTGCAAATACAGGTCGGCCAAGGCCAAGTGGGCATCTGTGGATTCGGGAGAATAGTAAAGCGCTTTCAAGTAAGATGTTTTTGCGGCTTCATTATCTCCTCCCGCGGCCAGGGTTTTGCCATCGTAGAGAGCTTCCTGTGTTTTCCTGTTTTTAATCTCTTCGTAGCGAGGCTTGACCCAAAAGTGTTCCGGGTTCCGCTTCAAAGCCTCCCGGAATTCCGTGAAGGCCAAATCTTCGCGTCCTGTTTCTTGATAGACCTGACCCAGTCCTAGATGTCCCAAGATCATGTCTGGATGTTGTGTGATCGTGGCTTTGAAAAAATCCTCGGCTCTCGGCAGGTCGTTTTGAACGTAATAAGC
>JAUWSR010000031.1 GCA_030609975.1 Acidobacteriota bacterium
ATTATACCGGCCACACCCCACAACGCGATCATCAGCATGGGGCTGTGCAGGTCTCCCATCAGAAGTCCTGAGGTCGTAAAAATGCCACCGCCGATCATGTTGGCGATCACAATGTTGGTGACGGGGAATAGGCCTAGTTTTCGTTGAAGCCCATCTTCGCTGCCATTTTTCGCCATGCTATTTTTTTACCCCGTATGATAACTCATACGTCTTTTTTATGAAACCGTTTCAAAAATTCACCCCCCGGTTCATCCCAAAAGGCGATTTCAATTATTTCTCTAGAATATATATTTAAATCAAGTTAATGGAGATGTCCGAAAATGATATGCCCAAACTGTCAGTTTGAAAATTTTACCTCGAGCAGTTCATGTGTCAGTTGTGGAAAACCCTTCCACCTGGTCCGAAATAGTTCCAATGGTAAGAAAAAACCCGAGGCTAAGACAAAAGCCATAAAATCTCAGGCTAAAACAGAGCCAAAGAGGCCTAAATCTCCCACAGAAAAACCTGTCTTTATTCCTGAGCCTGTAATCTCCCATGACTCCGTTCCAAAGGGTGTTACTCTAAAAGTGCGGTCTAAGAGAAAAATCTCTCCCTTCCGTCTGTTGCTTTTGGTGAGCATTGCCGTAATGGGCATTCTTGCCACCTTGATGATATTCAAACTTCCCGAACAGAAAGAACCGATGCCCCTCGCTGTTTCAACCGGTGAGACTGCCGTAGCCGTATTGTGTTTCCGTAACGATACCGGAAAAGAAGAGCTTGATACCTGGGAAAAGGGACTTGCTCAGGCCTTAACTCTCGATCTCCTTCAATCGAAATCGATTAAGGTTTTGAGGGGAGAGCGAATGTTCCGTGAAATGAAAAAGCTGGGCCTCTGGGAAAAAAGGCAGAAAAAATATGCCCAATCCGATCTCAAACGTATTGCCTCATCCACAGGAGCGACAGTTTTTGTGATGGGTTCTATCTCACGTTCTGCTGGTGGATATAAGATAAATGCGGTGTTCAAAGGTGCTTCCGGAAACAGTCTTTTCTCTGACAGTCTTGAGTGCAGTGGAGAGGACGAGATTTTTTCCCGGGTAGATGCCCTTTCTGACATGGTCAGAGCCAACCTCGCTATTCCAGTCGATAGATTATCTGGAGAAGAAGATAGAAATATTCAAGAGATTACAACCATGTCGGCGGATGCCTTCAAACATTTTGTTTCAGGAAGGTGCTACTTCTGGCAGAAGGATTATGATGAGAGCATCGAAGCCTTAAGGTTTGCCCTTAGGGAAGAGCCGGAATTCGCTCTCGCGCATATGCAGCTGGCTTCTGTCTTCCAGGCTTCAGGCTATCGAGACCGCGCCCGCAAACAACTTCAGGCTGCCCAAGGGCTGATCGACCATGTCTCGGAACGTGAGCGTTTTCATCTGCAGGGTGAATTCTATCGCCTTTCTGAAAAGACTTATGATATCGCTCTCAAGATATACACTCGGTTGCTGGAGCTGTATCCGGATGACCCTCGAGGAAATGTCAATCTCGGAGTCCTTTACACGCAGTTGGGGCAGTGGGGAAAAGCGACAGAATGTTTCCGTGTGAACATAAAAAACAGGATTGGTTCGCCAAACACCTATTTAGGGTATGCGGACAATTTTACCAAGCAGGGTTTGTATAATGAGGCGGAAAACATCCTGTCGGGATACATAGAAAAATTCTCCGACGATGCCGATGTCCAGCTCCACCTTGCCTGGTTGCATCTTCTGCAAAGAGATTACAACAGAGCCCATACCGCCATAAAGAAGGGAACTGCGCTGAATCCTTCATACCGACTCAATTTGCTGAATGGTGACCTGCAAATGCTCCGGGGAGACCTGATCGGGGCCGAGGCGGAATACGCAAGGTTGCAAGAAAAAGAAGATCCAATTTACCTATTGTGGGGCCGTCAAAGGATGGCGGACCTTTATCTGCTCGAGGGTAAATTCCAGCAGGCTCGGGATCAGCTGCGTGCTGGGTTGGAAGAAGCTGCCTCACAGGAGGAACTGGGCTGGCAGTATCGATTTCACCTGGATCTGGCTCGACTCTTTCTGGACTCAGGCGATCCCACACAGACTCTGCGGCAGTGCAGCCAAGCCTGGGAAATTGCCATACGGGGGGTCACCAGTGTTTTTCCCCGGGAAGTCCTCCACTTGCAGGGTTTAGCCAACTTGGCCTTAAATCGCCGATCCGAACTTGAAAAAACTGTCTTACGTCTTAAGTCTCTTTGTGAAAAGGGGCCGAGCTCAGACCGGATGCGCTATTATTACCATTTAAAAGGCGAGATCGAATTGTCCGGCGGAGACTTCACCCAAGCCGTCGATTATTTCGCTCAGTCTTTCGATCACCTGCCGGCCCAGGGCAAACCCTGGTTGCATGGTGATGATCATGCACTCTTTATAGATTCCCTGGCAGAAGCTCTCTATGCGGCCGGAGAACCCATCAAAGCCTTGGAAAAACTGGAAGAACTCCGTGCGCTCTCGGTGGGACGTCTTGCATACGGAGACATGTATGCGCTGAGTTACTACAAGCTGGGTAAGATCCGAGAAGAAAATGGCCTAAGCGACATCGCTATCGAGTTCTACCACAGATTTCTGGCCCTCTGGGAAGCGGCCGATCCCGGCATTCCTGAAGTTCTGGATGCACGCCAGCGCATAGCTGCTGCTCAGGGCCGTTGACGCAGCCGCTGCAGCAGTTCCTTTTTTCCTGTGTAAAAGAGCGAAGTCGAAACCGGATCCAAACTGACCTCAAAGAACCGGACGCCTTCAGCTATCACCTTCCGGTTAAAAAGATCGTAGACGATCTCCACATTCTGGGTCAATTCGAATCTTCTTGTCCCTCCGGAGAGAGTGTGCACTCCTAAAAGCTCGGATGTCGCGTAGAGCACATCTCCTTTTTCACTATAGAGATGAACACCGGCTGTGCGTGCGATCTCCCTCAGGACGGCAGAAGGAAGGTTGGGGACTGCCGAATAGATCGATGTCCACTCCGGGAATTTCTTAAGAGCGTACCCAACACGGCAGCGTCCTTGAGAATAAACCACCTGGCCCAGTTCCACCGCCTCCGGATCCTCGACATGGAAGAGCGGAGCCAGCCGGCTGTCCGTCCCCCAGATAACATCCTGGGACAGGTTTTGGGTCAGAGCATGTTGATAGTTGGTGATGTGGATATAGGATGGCCAGGGCCTGTCATGTGAGGCAAATTTGATGCCGGTGATATCTTCGATGTTCTCCACAGCAGGCATGTCCTTGATATAGCCGGGTGCATAGATCCAGACCGCAGTTCTCCCTCCCCTGCGCAGCTCTTTTTTTAGGGCTGAGCGCCTGTGTTCATCGAGCCGGAAAGCATTCAGGAAAATATATAGCTTATAAGGGCGCAGCCGCCCCTCTAAAAAATCGTTCAAAAGGTACACATCAAAGGGAGCTCCCATGCGGGGAAGTCCGACCAAGCGCTGTTTGAAGATCAGAGGGAAATCCAGCTCATTGTTAACGGTTTCATAAAAAAAGCTCTCGTCGTCCAGAAGCACTGCTACTTCTGCACTGGGAGTCCGGTTTGTATATTGGACAAATGTGCCCAATTCCTGGAAGGATTTGATAAGCGGCTTGAAGGCCGGCTCATAAGTGGGATCCATGTGTCCCTGGTTGATCAGCCACCATACACCATGGCCGTGGGTGGCGATGTAGGCCAGGTTGCGTTTCAGGATGGCCGTGCTTTCTTGGAGATCCCGTGCGCGGCCGTAAGCCGGATGGTCATTCGTGTGGGAGCGGGTGTCGTCTTCAAACAGGTAGAGTTTGTTGTGGATGCGCAGTGATTCTGACGGCAGCATGCTGCAGCCCTCTCCTCCGATCCCTCGAAAACCATAGCTGTAAGGACTGACCAGAAAGTCAACCAGGGAGGAGTTCAGGACCTTGTACAAGCCGAGATGTCCACTGCGCTGGTAGGTGGAAAATGGAGAATCCGGCCCTTCACTGAAAAAACCGGCATTCCAAGCAAGTTCCATCAGGTAGCCATAGAAGGCGCCCGCCAAAGATCTCCCCCCGGTTGCATCTTTAATTGTCCGGCAGAAGTCGAGAATAAGATCGCTGCAAAGATCGGCCAGACAGATGTAGTAATCGATCACGTTCTGTTCCTGGGAGGGATCGCGGAAGGTCCCGTGTTGGGTATGAAACTGGCTATCTCCCGATGGGACTTCTGCGGAGGCAAAGTCGATCTTTTGATCGTCCCAGGCTTTGCGTAGCGAATTTACATCGTTATGATAGTGCTCTTTCAGCCACTCACGAAAATGCTCCTGCATGGGGCGGCTGTAGTCTCCGGTAAGGGAGTACATCGAGATCTTCCCTTTGACCCATTCCCCGGTGTGCCCGGCTCCAACCTGGTAGGCGACGACCCGGTCATCCAGTCCGATCTTTTGGAGATGTGCGATGAAGTTGCGCAGATAATCTTTAGCCTGTTCCCGCCATATTTGAGACGCGAACGACTGTCGATACGTACTGCCGTCGGATGTGATCTCAATCTCATCCGGATACATGTCATGCCACCACTGGCGCATGCCTTCATTCATTTCCAGGTAAATACGGAAGTGAAATAGGGCTTCAGGATCCTCTTTGAGGATGAGCCGCAGGCGTGCTTCCAGAGTCGAAAAATCGAAATGGCTCAGCCGTCCTTCTCCCGGGCCGGTCCATTCAAGTCTACCCACATCGAAGGCATAGATGTGCACCCCTGTATCGGCGGCATTGTTCCGGGTGAATTCGGCTCGGGCCCAACCATCGACCTCAGGCGCCGGCAGCCACCATGTGCCGTAGAATACAGGTTGTCCCTGAATGAAAAGTGTGGGTGTTCCATTAAAATCCTTAACTTGGTAGGAGTAGGTTTTGTCCTGCGGACCTGAGAAACCTGATAGGCAGATGACTAAAAACAAGATTAAAAGAGATCTTTTTGGCATGACAATTCCCCTTGTCAATTTTATGTTTTGGTTTATATCACAGGTGTCCCAGAGGGTCAATCTAGCTATTATTGGCAAACCGTGTCCTTTTGAGCCGCATAAAAATGAGGCCTTTCCTTATAGGGCGGGAGGGTGGGGGTGGATTGGATGGCGGGAGGGTGGGGGAGGAATGGATGGCTTGAATGATTTGTGGCTTCAGGCTAAACTAAACTGCTATGCAAAATAAAGTCACCTGGAAACCCGGTCAAGCGTTCCTGTTTGTCTGCTTTGGCAACACCTGCCGGAGCCCAATGGCGGAAGGCCTGGCCGGGAAACTGTTTGAAGGCAAACTGCAGTTTGAGAGTGCCGGGATCTCTGCGGCTTTTGCGGGAGCTCAACCGGAAGCCGTGGAGGTCATGCAGGACCTGTACGCGGTAGATATCTCCGGCCATACCACACAGGAAGTTACCGAGGAGCTGCTGCGGCGTTTTGATGGTGTCATTGTGCTGGACGCTTACGTTTTTAATGTACTCAAGACTCAATTTCCCCTATGGTCTGACCGGTATTACCTGTGGGATATCGATGATCCTTATGGACGGCCGAAAAAAGCCTATGAACAGACTGTAAAACTCATCGCCTACTGCATAGACAAGTTTATGGGGCTTGAGGAAAGCAACAAGGAAACCACCTAGTGTTAATGAAAGTCAATGTCTGTCAATTGAGCAGTCGTCGATCTCAAGTACACGGTTGTGGCGAAATTCCCTGAAATATCTCTTCCTGGAAATTGAGAATGATTCGATTTGCTTTCTTCGACTTGTTTAAGGCTCTTGGGGTATGATATAAATCAAAATATCCGATAGTGGCTTATTTCAGGATAAGCCTAATAAGAGGTGTCAATATGGGAAAACAAAATCGAATAGCCTTGGTATTTTGTATTCTTGTCTTTATGTTGTCGGTGAATCTCGTGTCTCAGGAGACCGAAACCGTCAAAGTTTTCCCTGTTGAGGAGTCGACAGAGCAGCCGGGCTTAACCGATGTTGCGGATTTTGAGGCATTCGTCGATGGCGTCATGCGCGTCCACATGGTATCTAAGCACATTGCCGGAGCGACCTTTTCAGCCGTTAAAGACGGCGAGATATTCCTGTCCAAAGGTTATGGTCTTGCTGACGTTACTGCGGGAAAACCGGTTTATGCGAATAAAACCCTCTTTCGTCCGGGTTCTGTTTCCAAGCTCATAGGCTGGACCGCTGTTATGCAGCTGGTAGAGCAGGGGAAGATCGAGCTGGATGCGGACGTGAACGAATATCTCAAAGAATTTAAGATTCCTGAGGCCTTTGAGCAGCCTGTCACGATGGCTGATCTTATGACACACACTCCCGGATTCGAAGAATATATGGTGGGGACATTCATTAAAAAGGTGGAGAACCTCAAACCTCTGGGAGAGTATCTGGCGGAAGCTGTGCCGGCTCGTGTTTTTCCGCCTGGAGAGATCGCCGCTTATTCCAATTATGGATCTGCTCTGGCTGGCTACATCGTGGAAGTTGTATCCGGCGTTTCTTTTGAAGAATATGTCGAGCAGAATATCTTTTTGCCCCTGGGAATGAACCGCAGCACGTTCCGGCAGCCCTTACCGGAGCAGCTGGAAGAAGACATGTCTGTAGGATATGTCTATGGGAGGGGCGAATACACCGGGCAAGAGTTTGAGCTGATCAGCGGGATGGCCCCTGCCGGAGCCATGAGCACCACGGCTGAGGATATGGCAAAATTCATGATCGCCCATCTCCAGTTAGGCCGCTTTGGGGACATCCGCATCCTGGAAGAAGGGACCGCCAGACTCATGCAAAGACGGCTGTTTTCCCACGATAACCGGATCAGCGGCAACGCCCATGGTTTCTGGGAATGGAATTATAATGGCCTAAGAGGACTTGAGCATGGGGGAGACACGGAGCTGTTTCACTCCGATCTGGTCATCGTGCCTGATCTGAACGTCGGCTTCTTCGTATCCTACAACAGCGTGGGGGGAGGAGGCGCACCGCGTGGCCAGCTCATGAATGCGATCTTCGACCGCTATTTTCCGGCAGCAGAGCCGGAGACACTGCAGCCCCCGGAGGGATTCAAAAAACGGGCCGGCCGCTTTGCCGGGACCTACGGAAGCTCTCGCACCAACTTCACCACATTCGTGAAGTTGTCCCAGCTTTTCACAGGTTTAAAGGTGGCAGTTTCTAAAGATGGATCCCTTTTGATCCCGGCAGGAAAGAATTCCAGACAGTATGTCGAGATCGAACCGTTGTTGTTTCAGGAGAAGAACGGACAAAGATTGCTGGCTTTCAGGGAAGACAGCAAGGGACGCATCACGCATCTATTTATAGGCGCCTCGCCCCACCAGGCCTTCATCAAACAGGCATGGCACCAGACATCTCTGTTTCATTTGCCTGTCCTGATTTTAGTTTCTTTGCTGTTTCTGTCGGTCCTGGTCTGGCCGATTGGAGCATTACGCCGGAAAATCTGCAAGTCTCCCAGCGGAGGCAATCCCGCTCCTGGGACAGCCCGTTGGCTGGCCGGAAGTATGAGCGCTCTCTGTGTCATTTTCCTGCTCGGAGGCGGAGTGTTATTTACAAATCCCAACCATTTCATGGTAGGTATTCCCTTTATTTTCAAGGCCTTACTCGTGCTTCCTTTCTTAGCTGCCGTTTTGGCCCTCGGAGTATTGGTTTTTACTTTCCTGGGATGGATCAAAAGCTACTGGATCGGCTGCAGCCGGGTGCACTACACTTTGATCTTGTTGGCCTTTATTGCTTTTCTTTGGTTTCTCAATTACTGGAATCTTCTCGGCTTCAAATACTGAATAGTTCAGACTAGATCTGCTGGCCGTGATCGGCTATCTTATAGGTCTGCAGTACCACTCGCTCATACTCACCGGAATCATTTCGTCTCAATGTCTCCACTTCTTCGAGCTCGCCCCGCATTCGCTTTTCAAACGTCAACTCGTGTTCTTTAAGAGGAATGGCGGCGCACAAAGTGCCGATCAAACTGTTCTCTTCGATCTTCACGCGAAAGCATACAGGATTATCTAGGGTATTCTTGATCCGCAGATCTTTATATCCATATGCAGTGGTGGAATCCGCTCCTAAAGGAGAGTACCGTGTTTCCTCGGTGTATAGGTCGACCGAATGGGGATGTCTTTCTATAATGCCCAGCCCCGCGGCCAGCGCTAAGTGATAGAGCAATCCCGAAAGCTGGCACAGGCCTCCGCCCCAATCAAAATCCAGTCGTCCTTGGATGATGTTGATCCCGATCTTATAACCCGCCTTCTCGGTGGGATTTTTAACATGGTGCCAGAATGAAAAGATCTGCCCTGGTTCAATGGGAAGGTCCTCGAAGGTCGAGATCGCCAGTCTCAGGTTGTGCTTCTTGTTCTCAGCCCACTTGCTGACATTGATGGGCTGCTTGATGATAATGCGTTCCGGGTATTGTGTTCCTTTCGCCCGTATTTCGGTTGAATTCTTTACCAATTTGAACCGGGTTCCGTTGAGAAGATCTCGAGTTCTGATTCCCATCACTCTTAAACGCAGCCGTGCTGAACCTGGAATTAAAAGCTTTAGTCTATGAATCATAGCCCGGCCTAAATAGTACGGGTATGGTAGACTTCGGGGGAAGCTTTGTCAATCCAGCCTCAAATAGAGCGCAGCACCATGTGGGTGTTGACCTAAAGCTCAAGAGTTGCCATCATAGAGGGGCAAAACACAGACAAGGGAGATACTCCGTGTTGGACAAGAACAGGTATCTAGATGAAAAAGTCCTCAAAATGGTCAATGACTATATACAGGAGAACCAAGATCCCGAAACTCCGGTCACCCATTTCCTTCCCCCAGAGGAATTGAGTCAAAGACTGAACCTAAATCTGCCGGAGGAGGGATGTTCTCTCGAGGATCTCTACAGCACAATCGCTGAGTATCTCCAGTATTCAGTTCGTACCGGCCACAGACAGTTTTTAAATCAACTCTGGTCGGGATACTCTCTGCCTGGTTTGCTGGGGGATCTGTTCACCAGCCTGACCAACACCTCCATGTATACCTACGAGGTCGCTCCGGTCGCTACTCTGATGGAGAAAGCACTTATCCGAAAAATGGGTGGAATAGCTGGATTTAAGGACCCGGAAGGATTGTTCCTCACAGGAGGCAGCAATGGTAACCTCCAAGCCATGATGATCGCGCGGAACCATGCTCTTCCGGAAATAAAGCAAAGAGGATTTCTGCCCAGCCAGCCTTTGACAGCCTTCGTCTCGGAAGAGTCTCATTACTCCTTTGATAAGGCAGGCAATATTCTGGGAATCGGGACCGGCAATGTGAAGAAGATCAGGACCGATGCCGAAGGCCGTATGCTTCCTGAGGAATTAGTAACATCCATCTCAGAAAGCCGGGATTTGGGCGAACTTCCGTTTTTTGTGGGTGCTACCGCCGGCACAACCGTCAAAGGTGCTTATGATCCGCTTGAGGAGATCTCAGCCATCGCCCGAGAGTTTAACCTCTGGTTCCATGTGGATGGATCCTGGGGAGGAACGGCTCTTTTCAGCTCACGGCATCGTGTACTGCTCAAAGGATTGGAGGCAGCCGATTCTTTTATATGGAATGCTCACAAACTCATGGGATTGCCTTTGATCTCCTCTGTCTTTCTGGTCCGGGAAAAAGGCCATCTCTTCCGTACTAACTCTGTGAAGGGTACGGATTATATCTTTCATGATGAGGCCTTCGGAGCCCATGATATCGGGCCTCGATCCCTGCAGTGTGGACGTAGGGTCGATGCTCTCAAGCTGTGGCTTTCTTGGCAATTCTTCGGTGAAAAAGAGTATGCCGAGCGCGTAGAACGGTTTTTCGCCTTTGCGGCTTATGCCGAGCAGATTATCAAAGATACCCCTAGACTGGAACTTATGGCACCCCGCACGTCTTTTAATGTCTGTTTCCGTTATATTCCCCATGGGGTGGATGATATCGATGCTTTCAATCTTAAATTGAGGGAAGAACTGTCGCGAAGCGGGAAGAGCTTTGTCAACTTTGCCCGTCTTGGACAGGCTGTGACCATTCGACTGGTGATCGCTCACCTTGAGCACACGCAGAAGGATGTGGAGACTTTTTTTGAAAACCTATTAAAAACTGCCGAAGAGCTCGACAGCTAGCCTTCTCGATTGATTCCTAGCAGAGTGAAATGTCCTGTGGCGGGATCTTTGACGAAATAGACCTTCACCCTTTTGCCCCAGTTCTGACCATAATCCCGGGAGATTTGGAGTGTGATCTCCCACTGGTCAGATGAGATCAAGCGCCGGGCAACACGATCGCTTTCTTGCAAAAATCCCAACAGCTTGTCCAGCGGGATGGCCGTATATTCAGGCAGGATAACCGGTCCCTTGATAAGCCGGTTGTTGATTCTGAAGTCATATCGGTAACGTGTTTGCGCTTGTGTCCAAAGATTGCTTTGTAATCCCAGGTCCTCGAATCTCAACTCATAGCTTCCCAGGGCAAGTTCATTGAGGGCGAAATGATCCAGGCAGTTTGCCTTGCCGTACCAGTAGCGACCGGTCATATCCCTACGTGCCTTAAGGACCTCCAGTAGATGAAATTCAGCATCCGGGTCCGAATACTGGCCTTGTCTGACAACTAGCGCCAACTGTTCATCCGTGAAGGACATGACCAGTTTTGCTCCCCAGTAGCCGTCCAGATTGGTTCGGTATGAGAAGGCGGGATTGGAATAGTTCATGGCTGTCTTCCCTGGATTGAATCCCCAGGTTCCGAAACGTCCGATAGAGGGATATAGAATTCCCGGCGCTTTTTCCCAGTCCCGCACGTTGAGCCCCAGAGTGAAGAGGTTGCTGAAAGCTGCGCGTGAATCAAACTCGTTTTCATGTCCACGAAATGCCGGCATGGGTCCTTCGACGCTGCCTCCCAGAGTGGAACCGAAGTCGATCAAATAGTGTCGGATGTAACGGCGGCCGTCTTCGTTGATGTATACGTCCAAGCTGTTGGCATCCTTGATGTCCAAGTGTTTCAGCCAGGCACTCATCACATACAATCCCCGGAGTTCCCTGCGATGTTCGTGGGGGATGATGTCGTTGGGATCGTCATTTCGGGTATCCATATAACGGAATCCACCCAGTATTTTTTCTCCCTGCAGGAATTTACTGGCGACAGCTCTCACCCTTCCGTCCGGAAGAGGCTCCACTTTCTGCATGATCCGATCAAAGTCATTCTCGGTCATCTCGCAGCGAATGCCTTTTTCATCCACCAGCATACAGGACTCTCCCATCTTGAGGATATCAGGATCGAAATACACGACATAGTTCTCCGGAACATTGTAACCGGCTGCATGGAAGAGGAGAGTGGAAACGACCTCTGCGCCTGATCCCAGCTCCATGTAGCCGTAGGGATCGAATTTGATCACATACTTGTCGCCGCGTGCGTCGATGATGTTAAATCCGGGAGTAAAACCCTCGACCTTGGCACTGTCTATCTTCCAAGGACCGATGGTCTCCGGCCCGGTACCGAGATTCGGCCCTTGAGAGATCTCCTGCAAGGACACCCGTTGTCTGGTGTTGCGGTTGGTAAACCAGCTCGAATCCCGGACCTCTCCGAAGGCATCAACATTCAAGGCTTCTATACGGTTACCGCTCAGACTGCGGATATGCCGGGAAAGATCGAAAAACCGTTGTGTGGGGACTTTGACAGCATACTCAAAGGTATCCTGTCCAATAGTCGTGCCTCTTGGTTCGGGCTCCGGAATATCCATCCTATCGTCGGGCAGTACCTGGGGGGGGGCATACTTCCATGGGGAAGCACATCCCAATAACCACAAAGTACAAACGATCCCAAGCAGAGCTTTCAAAATATATGGATAAACTTTCATTGTATCTACTCGTTAAGCACCAGATAAAAACGCCAACCGTCCCGGCTCCGGGCCACAAGGACCTGCAGATTGAGGCCCTGTTGGTTGAAGAAACGAAATCCCCCGCCGATGCTGGTGTGGTAGTTCTTCAAAAACGGCTCCGCAAACAGATCATAGGCTACTTTTCCTGTGTCAATGAACAGGGCCGCCTGGAGGCTGGGAAGATGCCCCGGGCGTTTTAACAGGGGATAGCGGTATTCGACCGAAAATAAGACCGAGTCTCTGTCCCGGTACCGGCCGCGGGAGTAACCCCGGATCGTCCTGCGGTCCCCCAGTTTGCTCCAGTAGTAAAAGGGAACCTCTCCCTCTCTGAGGGGGCGGGCGACTTCGGCGGCTGCCCGAACTACAAAGGAGCGGCTGTAAAAGAGGTGCTGAAAGTGAGTTATGTCGAGCCGTGCCCTGTAAAAATCGTAAGCGTCACCGTTCATCTGGTTGTACAAGCTGGTGTTCAGAAAGATCAGCCATCCGCCAGGCTTGGCTCCCAAGCGATTCAGGGAATCATGCCTGAGCTCGAATTTGCTGATGAAAAAATCCGCCTTGTCATAAAATCCCGGAAGATATTCCAGTAATTCCGGGGACAAGTCCGTTATCGAATCATATCGGCTGCTCCGGCCTGCGGAGATGGAATTGGCTTCGGCTCGAAAGGTCACCAGCAGAGTTAGCTTTTTTCCCAGGTCCAAGCCTCCTCCGAGCCAGACGCCGGGCTGCCTGTGTGCGAAAGTGTGCCGGTTTTCTTTGAGCGAATCATTGCCGATGCCGTAAAAATTGGCATCTGTGAGCATCAAATACTGTGCTCCCAGGTTGAAGGTGAAAGGTCCGCCAAGCCTGTAGCGGGCCAGCTCGAATTGGAGCATGCGGCGCCAATTCAATCCAACCATACCCGTTGCCGTTAAAGTGCAGTTTGGACTGAAGAGATCCTTCTGTTGGTAAGTCACGCCCATTCCATACTGGGTTTCACCGGTGGGATAGGCTACGCGTTTGCCATCATCGGATTCTAAAAAATCTTGTACGCGCGGCATGACGTTGCTCTTTTCGACCCAGCCGATAATGGGCATGGCAGCGGAGTAGATTAACCAGAACGGAAAATAGAGGATGTAGCCGGGGATGTTGACGATATATTCCCAAGCGGCCCGGGGTTGCACTTTTTTAGGATAAACTTCTTCTTTACTCTGGCCTGCCTCAGAGGAGCCGCTTTCTTGGCTGGATTGGGCGAGCAGAGATTGAGGGATCAAAAGGGCCAGGATCAATAGAGCCGCGACCACAATTTTTAAAGGAAAAAATTTTAAAGGACTCCTCATGGCTCTATTTGAAACTCATTGTAGCATGAAGTTATTTTCCTGGAAAATTTTAGCTCTACAATATTCTTGTACTATTAAGATTACTCAGTTGTACTTATAGGAGGTTCCGGAGGAGAAAGGAGGGAAGAATTGTGGAGATAAGGACGCAGGGAGATGGCAACTCCCGCCCAAAATATAAGAATGGTCAAAAAGACCACCGACATATGCGTAAAGGAGATCCCTGCCCCTAAGGCCAGGATGATTACCAGGATGGCACCCAGTCCCCGGCCCGTTCTTATGGCGAGCCCGTGCAGAATCGGTCTCACCTGGGGAGCCTGGCTTTCATCCACCTCCAAAATCAACCGGTCGAGACTCTGTCCGTAAAGGGATTGTTTCAGGGCGGAGAAGGTGATACGAACAACAAACATCGCAACCATTGTGGTTTGTATGAGAAGGTAGGTAGAGCCGAAGACCAGCGCGAATGGCATCGCTGCCAGGGCGAAAATCAATCCGAGGCGATTGATCAAACGATTGGCGCCGAAGATGAGGAAAAGCAACGTCCCGGTATTGAGCCATATATAAAAATTGGCGAAAAACAAGGCTCTGCCATTGGTAATAGCGACCTGATCGTTGACCATCCAATAGAACAGAAAGAGCATTACGGCTTCTGCGATCCCTGTCGTAAGTATGAGCATGCTTATACGTTTAAGCTGTGGATTCGCCGCCATGATCCGGAGGGAGTTTCTTAAACTGGACCTATTCATAGAAGGAAATGTCGTGTCTGTTCCTTCAGTTCTTGTGATTCCAGATAATCTATCTGAGGTGATCCGTGCGATGATTTGAATAATGGGAATGGCCAAGAGGACAGTAAAGGCCATTAAGACCAAAAAGCTGTCTCTAATGATTTCATAGCGCAGGTCTAACTTCATCATAATACGCGGCCCTAGAAGCGTGACCATCCACGCGCCCATCAGGCCTCCCGATATAACCGCAGCCGTGGTGAGAGCAAGGGCTTTTTCCCGGCCGTGCTGGGGGAAGAGCCTGTAAACTGTGCTCTTGAGATTGGGCTTTACGGCGGCGCCGATGGCGCCCAACCAGACGAAGTAGCCTAAATAGATTAATCCCAGAGGAAATGTCCAGAGCGAACCGGGTGAATTGGCATAGGTGGCCTCTGGAATCTGGGTTAGGATGAAATAGGAGGACGCCCAGAAGATGATGAAACTGATGGCAATGGCAAGCAGGGTCAAAGTCTGCCAGCGTCTATAGCCTAAACGGTTGGACATCCGTACGGTGAGGGAAGAGACTGGAATAGCCGCTATGCCCACCGCCAAGATCGCTAAGGGTGTGAATTTGTAGCCCACGTTGCAGGTAATGGAACAGTCTCTGAGTATCATACCCAGGCCAAAGGTAAACCCAATGAGAAAAGCCGGCGCTGCGGCCAGAAGATAACGAGAAACTGGGATCTTTTCGGTGGTTAACTGGTTGGAGATATTATTCGCAAGCACGATGATAGCTTATCAGGAATTTAAAAAATTGCAAATGTTTGGTGGGCCCGCTTCCATGTCTTCTTATATCTTGCATTTTTTATACTCGACAAGTAAACTTACTCCCGAGAAGAGAGGAGGGGACATGAAATGCCCGAAGTGTCGGACTGATAATCCCGGCGATTCCCAATTCTGTGCAAAATGTGGTTCCCAGCTTTTGCTTGCGGATGATCAAGCTTCTATTCCTACCCAAACCATGAAGCGTGTTATTACGGAGTTGGATACAGGTATCAGTTTTGCCGGTCGTTACCAGATCATCGAAGAGCTGGGTCGAGGAGGCATGGGCCGGGTCTACAAGGTTCTTGATACCGAGCTCAAGGAAAAGATCGCCCTGAAGCTTCTCAAACCTCAGATAGCAGCCGATGAGGATACCATCGAACGCTTCCGGAACGAGCTCAAGACGGCCCGCAATGTCACGCACAAAAATATCTGCCGCATGTATGACCTGGGTAAGTTCGAGGGAAACTATTTCATCACCATGGAATATGTTTCGGGCGAGGACCTCAAAAGCATGTTGGGCATGATGGGCAAGTTAGGCCCGGGAAAAACGGTCTCGATCGGAATACAGATCTGCGAGGGGCTGCTGGAAGCTCATAAATTAAGGGTGGTACACCGGGACCTCAAACCTCAAAATATTATGCTCGACCGAGAAGGCATTGTCCGCATCATGGACTTTGGGATTGCTCGTTCATTAGAATCCAAGGGGATCACAGGAGCAGGTGTCATGATCGGCACCCCCGAATACATGTCCCCGGAACAGGCTGAAGCCAAGGAAGTGGACCGGCGCTCGGATATTTACTCCTTAGGTGTGATCCTCTATGAACTGGCCACGGGGCAGCTGCCATTTCAGGGGGAGACACATCTCAGCATCGCCATGAAGCACAAAGGCGAGATCCCCAAGAATCCCCAGGAGCTAAATCCCCAGATCGATGATGACTTGAACTCATTGATCTTGAAGTGTCTTGAGAAGCGGCGGGAAGATCGCTTTGCCAATGTGGTCGAACTGATGGCTGAACTAAAACGTATCGATCAAGGCCTTCCCACTACAGAAACGTTGGTATCGCAGCGAAAAACCTCCACCTCCAAGCAGATAACAGTCACACTGGGACCAAAAAAGCTGTTCGTTCCTATTTTGGTCGTGGTCGGAGCCATTATCGCCATCCTTGCCTGGCAGCTTCTTTCCCGTAAAGATAGACTGCCATTAGCAGGCGATAAGCCCTCCCTGGCCATTATGTATTTTGAGAACAGCACTGGGGATCAGAACTTCGATCACTGGCGGAGAGGACTTTCCAGCCTGCTGATCTCGGACCTGCAGCAGTCGAAGTACATAGATGTTCTGAGCTCTGACCGGCTCTTCAGTGTATTGCGGGACTTGGATCTGCTCGAATCTGAAAGTTATGCCACCGAAGATCTCCAGGAACTGGCGAACTTGGGTAGAAATTCCCATGTTGTGCAGGGAATCCTCACTAGGGCTGGCAACAATTTCAGGATCAACGTGACGATCCAAGAGGCAGGTAGCGGAGATCTCATCGGTTCCGAGGAGGTCGAAGGCCAAGGTGAGGCAAGTTTCTATGCTATGGTAGATGAACTCACCAGGAGGATTAAGGCACATTTCCCAATCCCGCAGAAACTCTTGGTAAGCGATTTCGATCGTGAGATCGAGAATATTACCACATCCTCACCGGAGGCATTCAAATTCTATGTTGAAGGTAGAAGGCTTCATCATTTGGGAAAGTTTGCAGGAAGTATTGCCGAAATGGAAAAAGCCGTAAAGATCGATCCCGAGTTCGCCATGGCTTACCGTTCTTTGGCAGTTGCTTATACCAGCCGCGGTCTTTTAAATAGGGGACGGGAATATCTGGAAAAAGCTATGCAGTACAAAGATCGGCTCTCTGATAGAGAACGTCATATTATCCGGGGCGACTATTTTTACGCTTCTGAAAAAAACTATGATGAGTCCATTGCTGCCTATCGTTTGGTTTTGGAGGATTATCCTGAAGATACCATGGCTCTCCACAACCTTGCATTGACCTATCAGAGTCTAGAGGATTGGGACAATGCCTTTAAGTATTATAAGGCTTGTGTTACTTACGAATCCACCTTCATATTTAGCTATACGCAGTATGCTGAACTGTTGGTCAACCAAGGAAGATTTGCCGAGGCCGGGGAAGTTATGAGCCGTTATCTAGAACTATATCCTGAACATGTCGAGATCCGGCAAAGTCTGGCATATGCTTATCTTGCCCAGAAGCAGTATGAACCGGCTCAGCAAGAATTAGATAAAGCTGTTGCCATTAATCCCGAATATCTCTTGAATTCGGTTTACCAAGCGGCCGTTTACCACTATCAAGGTGAGTGGGAGAAGGCAGAAAAAGAATATATTCAATCGGCAAACCATCCCGAACCGGGAGTTCAATATTTTGCGGCTAACGGACGTATAGACCTTCGTCTTATTCATGGACAATTCAGCCAGGCTAAAATGATTTGTCAATCAGGAATGGCGTTTGTTGTTCAGTTTGCTGTGGATTGGGCAGAATCTGAGTGGAGGTCACAGCTCGCTTACTTCTGTATAAGAACCAAAAACCCACAGCAAGCTTTGCAGGAATCTGAGCTGGCTTGGTCGATAGCGGCAGAAGTGGGAAATTATGATAAAATGAGAATGGCCCTTCTTTTCAAGGGATTATCCTACATTGGATTAGGAGATCTGGATAAAGCTCAGGCCGTGGCAGATGAACTCGGTACTTTTATCGAAGAGGGGATGTATCAAAAAATAATCAG
>JAUWSR010000207.1 GCA_030609975.1 Acidobacteriota bacterium
GCAGGTCCACGCCTTTTATATGGTCGATGAGCCAGTTGAGCAGAAAGACATTGACAGAATTGGCGATCGATTTAGTCGGGCCTTCCTCTTTGAAATCTTCCAAGATGTTGTTCAACGTAACCTTGAAATCTGCGTGCTGCTGCTGCTGGAATTCCAATCCGGGATAGTCATGTTCCGCCATGGTTTTTTCTTCGGCGGTGAAGTGGAAGTCGGTGTAATCCATCATGAATTCCAATGTCTTTATGATCTCATTGTGCTCCACACTCTTCTTGAGAGCCTCGGATAAATCAGCCAGCTTCTCGATAAGCATCTTGTGCTGTTCATCGATCAGATCCACGCCTACGGAAAGGCTGTCGTCCCACTCGATATTGTTCATGCTTCTTTCCTCCTACCTGGATTCGGTTGAGCGGTCTGTGTTTTTTAACACTTATACCTGGAGATTGACGCACAAATGTAGCATACAGACCTCGAGTGGTCAAACAGATATTTTAAATCTCTTTTAAGGTGTGTCTGGCTTTGGACCTTTGGAAAGGTGTGTCTGACTTTGGCTATTCCTGATACTTGAACGATATCTTGACTTTGGTTCGAAAGGCTACAACCTTATCGTTTTCAACCTTCATGTCGAACTCAACCGCTTCGGCGATCCTTAAGTCCGAGAGGCTTTTACTGGCTGTTTCAACCGCGTTTTTGGCGGCGTCTTCCCAGGACGTGGGACTTGTGCCGATCAGTTCCATGACTGTGTACGTACTTTCCATGCTTACCCTCCTTATCGGGTGTATTGAACATAAAAGGAAACCAGGATTTTGTCAAGGAATCGGTTATTGGCTATTTCATACTTTTTCGATTGTGTGATTGAATATAATTCGTTAGAATTAAATGAGAAAACATTTGTCATTGAAGAGGGTCAAGATGAATTCCAAGTTTCATCGCTTCTTTATTTTTCTGGTTTTGGCGGTGCTGATCTTTCCCACCTCCTCCCAGGGGATAAAGATCGTTACCTGGAACATCCTAAATTTTCCCGGCACTACCGGGGAGGGGCGAATTGAATATTTCAGACAGATAGTCGATGAGCTCAATCCCGATATTCTGGTGGTTCAGGAAATGCTGAGTGTTGAAGGTACAACCATGTTCCAGAAGAAATAACCCTCAGCCTAACTCCGTTATTCCTATAATTTCCACCTCATAATCGTTGTCATGTTGTCTGCCGTGTGATATCTTTTCTAGCTCATTTTCGTATTTGATATCCTAGGAGGCAGCATGAAAAAATTCCTACTTTTATTGTGTATTTCTTTAATCTTTTTCTGTCCTACGTATGGTCAGATCAGTGCTAAGCTGATGCGCTATATGGATGTTTAGGACACACAGATCACTTTTGTTTATGGGGGTGATATTTGGGTTATGACCAAAACCGGGGGGACAGCTATTCAGGTTACCCACTCACCCGGTGAAGAATCGTGGCCTCGCTTTTCTCCGGACGGCAAGTCTATTGCCTACACAGCCAGTTATAACGGAAATCAAGATGTGTTTGTAATGCCTGCCTTGGGAGGAGTGCCTACCCGGGTTACTTATCAGTCCCACCTCGACAGAATGATCGATTGGCATCCCGATGGGGAGCACATCTTGTTTGCCTCAGCCCGTGAAAGTGGCCGCCAATCTTACCGGCAGTTTTATCTGGTAGAACAGAATGGAGGCTTTCCCAAAAAACTTAAGGTCCCTTACGGAGAGCTCGCAAGTTACTCACCCGATGGAAATTATCTGGCCTATATCACTAAGATAACCGAGAACTATCCTTTCAAGCGATATCGTGGCGGTTTGGCCTCGGATATCATTCTCTATGATCTACGCAGCAATACCGCTGAAAACGTGACCAACAATCATGCCAATGATGGGAAACCTGCTTGGGTGGGCGACAAGGTCTACTTCCTCTCGGATCAAGCCGAGAATATGCGTCTCAATATCTGGTCGTATGATACAAATACTAAAACCATGTCTCAAATTACCGAGTTTGACAATTTTGACATTTCCTTTATGTCAGCCGGCAGTCAGGATATCGTCTTCGAGGCGGGTGGCGTGATGTATTTGATGGATCTGAACACACAGCAATATCAACCGGTTTCAGTAAACATTGTCAGTGATCTTTCGGCAGAAATTCCCCGGTCCATTGATGTAAGTAGACGAATCTCCAATATGACAGCAGCCCCTGAAGGCAAGCGTGTTGTTTTTGAGGCTCGTGGCGAGTTGTTCAATGTGCCTGCTGCAGAGGGCTTTGTCATCAACATGACCCAAAGCAGTGGCGCCTTTGACCAAAATCCAGCCTGGTCACCGGATGGAAAAACCATCGCCTATTGGAGCGACCGGTCGGGAGAATACGAGATCTATTTGCAGGATAGTGCCGGTAAGTCCATACCGAATAAATTGACAAAGCGTAACAAAGGTTACGGATATGCCTTGTTTTGGTCACCCGACAGCAAAAAACTGGCTTTTATCGATGAGACCAATGATATCTCCATAGTTGATGTGGGAACAGGTGAGGTCGTTGTTGCCGGCAACACCGACTGGAATATAGGACATGGAGGCCGTTATGGCTACTCCATTGCCTGGTCACCTGATTCCAAGTGGATCGCCTATAATAAAGGCTTAGAAAACGCCAACAATGCCATCTTCCTTTATAACCTGGAAAAGCGCCGGTCTCATCAGGTAACCAGCGGCTTTTATGAAGATCTGAATCCGGTCTTCAGTACAGACGGGAAATACCTCTTCTATCTCACCAATCGCAGTTTGACAGCTACCTATTCTGACATGGGGGACGGTACCTGGATCTATCCCAATTCCACCCAGATCGCTTCCTTGAGTTTAAATAAAAAAGTGCCTTCACTGCTTGCCCCTAAAAATGATGAGATCGAGAAGGAAGAAGAGGGAGAAAAGCAAAAAAATAAGGCGGAAAAGAAAGGAACAGAGGACAAAAAGCCGCCCAAGGATGCCGCTCCTGTTTCAGTTGATGTGGATTTTGACAACTTTGAAGCCCGGCTCGTGATACTCCCTCCCAAAGCGGGAAATATTGGCGGACTGATACCCTTTGAAGGTAAATTGGTATATCTCAGACTCCCCAATACAGGTTCAGGAGAAAGGTCCGCTTCTCTGATCTCTTATGACCTCGAGGAGAGAGAGGAAAAGACCATTATTTCTGATGTGAACCGCGTAAAGGCAACTGCAGATGGCAAATCCTTATTGGTTGCCAGCAACGGAAAATACGGGATCATAAAACCGGCGCCCGGTCAAAAAATTGAAAAACCCATCCCTACCAATGGTCTGGTGATGGACTTGGTGCCTCGGCAAGAATGGCGCCAGATCTTTTCGGATACCTGGCGCAGGCATCGGGATTTTTTCTATGATCCCGCTATGCACCAGGTCAACTGGGAAGAACTGCGAGAGCGTTATGGCGCTTTGCTTGCTGATGCTCGGACGCGTTGGGATGTCAGCTTTATCCAGTCAAATTTAGCTGCAGAACTGAGCGCCGGGCATACTTATACATTTGGAGGCGATGTTGAGCAGGCCCCCCGCAGAGAAACCGGATTTTTAGGTATCGATTGGGAAATGGATAATAGTCGGTACCGGATCAAGCGGATCGTAACTCCAGCTGTGTGGGATACCGAAGTTAGGTCTCCTTTTAATCATTCTGGCGTTGACGTAAATGTGGGAGACTATATCTTAGCGGTTAATGAGATAGCCTTGGATCCTAAAAAAGATCCCTATGCTGCCTTTGCAGGGCTCTCGGGAAAAACCGTTTCCCTGACCGTCAGCAAGACAGGTGACGAGAAGGCAGGCAAAAGCCATACCATAAAATGCCTTACCCAGAGCGAAGAGATCAACCTGAGATATCTGGAATGGATCGAGAACAACCGGAAATTGGTCGAAAAACTTTCAAACGGCCAACTTGGGTATGTCTATATGTCCAATACATCCGGTCAAGGACAATTGGAGCTGGTACGGATGTTTTACGGTCAGCTGGATAAGAAAGGTTTCATCATCGATGAGCGTTTTAACGGCGGCGGGCAGTTAGCCGATCGCTTCCTGGAACTGCTGCAGAGGCCGGTGGTGTACAACCTCCATTGGCGGCATGGAAAGGATCATGCTTACCCTATCAAGACCAATCCTGGACCGCTTGGCATGTTGATCAATGGTTGGGCTGGTTCCGGGGGAGATGGCCTGCCCTGGGCATTTCAGGAGTTGGAAGCTGGGCCGATCGTGGGTGAGCGTACATTGGGCATCCTGGTTGGACCCGCTACCGGCCACAGCTTGATCGACGGAGGCGGGATCACTGTTCCCGGCGCAAGACTCTATGACAATGATGGGCATTGGTTTTGGGAAGGAGAAGGTGTAGCTCCAGATATCGCAGTATGGGATGATCCCAATCTTCTGGTGCAGGGCCGCGATCCTCAGATCGAAAGAGTTGTCGTAGAAGTACTGAAGCTTTTGGAAACAAATCCGCCCAAAATGACCCCAGCGCCGCCGTTCGAAGATCGTACTGCAAAGGGTTTGAAAAAGAAGAAGTGAGAGAAAGAATAGGAATCAAACTGTTCAAATACTTACTCTGTGAGATGACGTAAACTCGATACGATTGAATGTGGAGTTGATATCGAGTTTTATTACGAATAGTCTGGCTTAACTTTTGCTATTCGTATTTTAAAGCCTTAACAGGATCGGCTAAAGCAGCTTTTACAGCCTGGAACCCTACAGTCAACAAGGCGATCCCCAGTGCAGAAGCCCCGGCCAAAACAAAAAAGATCAACTGCTGGTTGATGTCGATACGGTAGGCAAAACTCTTCAGCCAAGCGCCCATGGCCAGATAGGCTACCGGCCAGGCGATCAGATTTGCAGCCAGCACCCACCGGGAAAATTCTTTGGAGAGAAGCAGAACGATCCGGGGTGGAGAAGCGCCCAAGACTTTACGGACTCCAATCTCTTTGGTGCGTCTTTCTGCGGCGTAGGCAGCCAGTCCCAACAATCCCAGACACCCGATAAATACAGCCAGGCCGCTGAAATAAGTGAATAAGCGTTTCTGACCGGCTTCCGATTCATAGCGTCTCTCGAAAACGCTGTCAAAGAAAAAATAATCAAAAGGCGTGTTGGGAAATATCCGGCTCCAAGTCTCCTCGACAAATTTAAGTGTTCCGGTCAAGTCCTGGGATTGGATCTTGACGGAAACGTACCGGTTGTTGTCAAGACTGAGGAAGAGCTTCAAGGGCGTGATGGATTCCCGTAGGTATTGGAAATGGAAATCCTTGATAACACCGATCACGGTGTAGTTTATCCTCTGAGCGCCGAATGTTTGTATCACCTTTTTCCCTACGGCATCGTCCCATCCGAAACGCCGAACAGCTTCCTGGTTGATTAAGATCGATCTGCTGTCGGTTTCAGTATGACGCAGATCCGAGGTGAATTCGGGTGAAAAATTACGTCCGGCGACCAACTCGATTTTGTAGGTATCCAAAAAATCATAGTCTACACGGTTATGTATGATCGCTGTAATCTCATCATTGACCGCCCCTTCCCAGGTCACATTGTTATACATCCCGATCGAGCTGGGAAGCTGAAGCGAACCGGTCACTCCGCCGATATTGGGATTGCTCATTAGGGCGGATTTGAGCGGCTGCAGATCCTGATTGCTCGTGTCTCGGCCGTTACGGATGACCACCACCTGATGCCTGTCAAAACCCAGAGGCTTGTTTAAAAGATAATTCAACTGGCGTCCAAAAACCACAGTGGAAATGATCAGGATGATCGAAATGGCAAACTGTGTTACGACCAGGATCTTCCGGAACAACACTCCCCGAGTACCCACTGTATGTGAGCCTCGCAAGACACCTGCCGGCTGAAAGGCCGAAAGAAACAATGCGGGATAGCTTCCCGCAAGGAATCCGACCAAAATAAAAATTCCCGCCAATCCTCCCAAAATTTGAATATTAAAAAGGTCTGCAGTTCTCACAGCCTGACTGGTCAGGCTGTTAAGAACAGGAATAAAGGAAACGCAAATGATCAAAGCCAGGATAGTTGATACCAATACATAGATCTGGCTCTCACCAATAAACTGCCGGATCAACTGCGGGCGGGCTGCGCCCACAACCTTTCGTAAACCAACTTCTCTAGCCCGGTTAGATGAGCGGGCCGTAGAGAGATTCATGAAGTTGATGGAGGCAACTAACAGGATGAGTGCTCCCACAGCCAACAGTATGTATAGGGATTTGACGTTACCAGTGGGATCACTGTTGGAAAAAAGGTGCATCCTTTTTAACTGGTCGAGATGGAGGATGCGGTTATCATCTTCTCGTACATGACGCCGGAAAACCTCTTGGATACTGGCCTCTGCGTCTGCTATCACATGGTCCTCAAGCAGCATGATGTAGGATTTCACCTGCTGACTCAGCCAATTCTGGAAATATGAATCGGAGGCTATTTCTCGTACCGTTTCAAATGAAACCAGAAAGTCGGGACGGATATTGCTGTATTCGGGATGATCTTTCATCACCCCGGTCACTTTTAGGGATGTAGAATTGTCTAAGACCAGAGTTTTTCCTAAGGGATCTTCACTTCCGAAGTATTTGTTCGCCATGGATTCGGTGATCACAACAGAGTTAGCCTCTGTCAGTGCAGCAGATTTGGTTCCGGAGAGCAGGGGAAAAGTGAACATCTTGAGGATTCCGGGGTCGACATAGCTCAGCCCCGCCTCGTAAAATTTTCGGTCTCCATTCGCAATCAGGCTCTGCGAAGAGGAGGCAATACGGGTGAAATCGACGACTGTCGGGAGTTCTTCGTGTAGGGCCTCGGCCAGAGGTACCGGTGAAGATGTGACGCGGTAGATCGTATCGCCGCGTTTGTGTTCGACATTGATCCGGTAAATCCTGTGCGCGTTTTCATGCTGGCTTTCATATTTGAATTCATACTGTACAACCAGAATGATAAGGAGTGCGCAAGCGATCCCCACCGACAATCCGGCCA
>JAUWSR010000203.1 GCA_030609975.1 Acidobacteriota bacterium
AAGCCAACGATTATTGGGTGACCTTGATCATTGGTGCTCCCTTCCTTATAAGTGGTATTCTTTTCCTTTTGTGCTGGAGGCGAATACAAAAGGCGAAATCCAAAACGGCTTAAAAAGCAAACACGAATCCAATGTAAGTAGTGACAATGTCTGTTCGGGAGCGGTCGGCTGTATAGTAGATGTTGTCCTCTTCGTATTGTAGGGAATTCCTTGTCATGTAGACGGCCTCGCCTCCCCTGAGATATCGGACTCCCACATCTAAATAGAGCCGGGAGAGGCCTTTTTCCGGCCCTGCATACAGTTGAAACATCACACCACCCCCAAATCCTCCGCTTAGGGCCCAGTCGCTGATCTGTACATTGCTGGCGATTTTGTTGTGCTCGACCCACTCTGGATCATAGACTCCTGTTTCTGTCCAGAGATGGTTGAATCCGATCAATCCGTCCACATAAGGCCGGAGGGGACCTTCTCGGGGTTGAATGCGCAGCAGGAAATATCCGGTGAGGAGATAGTTCCGTGTGCGGACATCTACCCATACATCCTGAATGGTCTCACTGAAGGGTTCTGCCCTGGATTCAGTCCCATAGACCATGATGCTGAAGGATGTCCCGACCAGTACCGGGGATTTAGCAATCCGGTAAGTAAAAACACCCGATCCGCCTACGCCCAGCCTGTCTGCGTTGTACTTGAATTCAGCTTGAGGGAAACCCAGGGAAAAATTGCAGCTGACCTGGAATTTTTCCTGGGAATGGGCGAGGGAAGCAGAAATAACGACAATTAAACAGGCTGTGAGGCCCTTTCTTAAAGTATTCATTGGCCTGTACCTCCACTGATATATAACTATCATTGCAATCTGTGTGCCAAATATAATTAGGGGAAAAACAGAAGGAAGATCATTTGAATCTGTCCTCAGATGAGGTCAGATGTAAAGAAAGGACAAAAGTTCTTGTTTCTTGATTAATTCTCTTAGAGCATGCAATTGGGGGCCGAAACCGATACCAATTCACTATTCATATCGGAGGGAGTCGGAGGGATTGGAGCGGGCGGCTTTGATGGCTTGGAAGCTGACGGTGAGCTGGGCGATGAGAACAGCGCTGGCGGCGGCCAGGAGGAAGACGGGAATCCCCAGACTGGTACGGTATGCATATTTCTGCAGCCATCCTTTCATCAGGAAGTAAGAAGCCGGCCAGGCAAGGACATTGGCTACAAGTACCCACTTGGCGTATTCCTTTGACAACAGGACAACGATCCCCGATACCGACGCCCCCATCACCTTGCGGATGCCGATCTCTTTGGTGCGCCGCTCGGCTGTGTAAGCTGCCAGCCCAAATAATCCAAGACATGAGATCAGTATCGCCAGTGCTGTGAAGGTGCGTACGATGGCCATCTCGCGTTCTATCCCCCGGTAAAGCCGGTCATAGGACTCATCTAAAAACTGATACTCAAAGGGAAATCCAGGATTGAAGGATTTTATGGTCTTTTCGATATGCGAAATGGTCGCCGGGATATTCCCGGGATTCAGGCGCATGAAAAGATAGCGGTAGCGTTGAAAAGTCTTGTAGGTGGGATCGAAGTATACGATCGCCGGCCCGATCTCCCGGTGAACTGGTGCGAAATGAAAATCTTTGACCACACCGATGATCTGCAGGTGAGTGTCGCCACCCGAGAGCCGCTTGCCCACAACGTTGGGATGTCCCATGATCTCTGCAAAGCGTTCGTTGATGATGACTGAGGTCATGGTGTGACCTGTGGTCGGCCGGAAAGATTCGCCTTCAACCAGTTCCATCTTGAAGGTCTCCCGGAAATCAGGATCGACACCAAAATAAGTGACCAACGGATTCACATTGGGATCTCTTCCTTCCCAGTCCCATCCATCTCCGTTGTTGTAGACGCCGGTGGGGGAGTGGGAGGTGGCGGATATACTCTGGATACCGCTGTTGCGCAGCAGTTCCACCTTTACCGCCTCGACACTGTTGATAAGGTCTCCTTCGAGGCGGACACTCAAGACGCGTTCCTTGTCGAAACCCAGATTTTTATTTTTCATCAAGCTGACCTGGTTTAAGATGACCACCGTTCCGATAATCAGCATGATGGAAAGGGCAAACTGCAGCACGACCAGGGCCTTACGGAACATGCTTCCACGTTTCCCTGCGACGATGCTGCCTTTAAGCACTGTAATGGGGCGAAAACCGGAGAGAAAAAGGGCCGGATAGCTGCCGGCAAGAAATCCGGTGACAAACGTGACAGCGACTACGCCTAAAAGGACGGTCGGATCGAGCACCTGTGACAGGGCGAATGGTTTGGCCGTGAGCGAGCGGAATGCGGGGAGCAGAAGCAGGACTGCTCCTAAGGCGATGAGCAGTGAAAGACAGGTGAAAAGTACGGATTCTCCAAAAAACTGGTGTATGACCTGTCGGCGGTGAGCTCCCACCACCTTCCGCAATCCGACTTCTCGGGCACGGTGTGCGGAACGGGCGGTGGAGAGGTTCATGAAATTGATGCAGGCGATGAAAAGAATGACAAACGCAATAACAGAAAAGATCCGAATATTGTCCATCCGGTAATCGAGATAGACCTGGCTGAAAGGATAGATCAGGGGTTCAAGAATGGTTTCTGGGTGGGACTGCCTGATGCGGTTGAAGATCTTTTCATTAAAAACTTCCACATCGATGCCGGGCGCCATCTCCAGGTAGGTCCGGAAGCCCATGTTGTACCAAGTGCTCAAATAGTTCGGCCGATTATACCATTTGGTGGAAAGTTGCAGTGGGATCCATATGTCGAAGCGATGGGTTGAGTTGTGGGGAATGTCCTCTATGACTCCCACGATTCGGAAGTCTTCATTTCTATCCAGAGTAAGAATCTTGCCGATAGGAATTTCGCTGCCAAAGATCCTCTCTGCCGTCGTTTGGGAAAGGACCATGACATAGGGATCGTCGAAGGTGTCTTTAGGATCGCCCAGTAGAAAAGGGAAAGTAAACACTTCAAAGATCTCCGGATCTGCCTTTTGACAGGTTTCCCTAAATTGTTTATTCCCATATTCCAGAAGATTCTGGCCCTGACCGTTTTCATAGCGGGCGGCGTTTAAGACCTCAGGATATTCCTCCCTCAGTGTCGGTCCCAGGATTGGGACAGAACCTGACCCGGTCTGGACATCGCTGCCATAGTGCTGAATTGTGCGCACTTGATAGATGGAGTCGATCTTCTCATGAAACATATTGGTGCCGACTTCATCTTTGACCCAGAGCAGGATCAGGATGCAGCAGGCCATGCCTAAGGCCAGGCCTGTGATATTGATGAAGGAATATCCCTTGTGGCGCAGGATATTGCGCATGGCGATCTTGATATAGTTTTTTAACATGGCAAAACTCCAGTAGATGGTGTTTTTTAAAAATGTGGGAATATATTTGAGGACCTGAAGGCTGTACCAGAGACGTGCGGCATTGAGTCCCTTCTCCTGGCATTTGTAATAAAAGCCTTCTTCGAAATCGCCCAGTTTTTCAGAGACCTCTCCCTCCCAGAGGCACTGTTTAAGCAGGAACTTTGCCAGCCGGGGAGGTTTCATTGCTCTTAACCTAGGGCCTTATCCGGGACATCGTTCCAGATGCTGTCCTGCATTTGGCGGATTTCCTGAAGCGCTTCTTTACCTTCTTTGGTTATTGTGTAGAGGCACTTATGCCGGCCGCCGCGTTCGGCAGAAGGGGAGCCTTTGGCCTTGTGGGCATAGCCCTTGTGAGTCAAGCGGTTGAGGGGATCATAGATCTGTGCCAAAGACCATTCCGATCCTGTGGCCTCTCTGATGAAATCTCTAATGGAGATCCCATAGGCGTTGTCGCCCAGTTGAAGTATGGCCAGGAGGATGATCTCTTCGGCCCGGGACAGCATCTTCATCACTGATCTCCTTTGAAAGCAGCTTCTGTAAATAAGTATCGGATTCCGATACTATTCACTTATAAAGACGAAATATATTTAAAAAAGGTTGCCTGTTTGGGGGCAGCCCCCCAGATAATATTGAAAATAAAGCAAATACATAAAATATGCCTAGAATTTATATGCTTAGGATCGTGTTTTGATCCCCATAAAGAGATGTTTAAGAAGATGGTCTCGGTTAGGAATTTGACTTTAATATTAATTTTGCCTATTTTATGAATATAGTAAGAAAATAGGAAAATCTAAATATCTAACAATTTGAGGAATTTCATGAAAGAATTAATCAAAGTGAGAGAAAAAGGACAGATAACGCTTCCTTTATATATGAGGAATAAGTTACATCTTGAGCAGGGAGATTTGGTATTGGCTAAAATCGTGGATAACTCCTTGGTCTTAACACCCCAGGAGATGGTCGACAAAGACCAAGCTTGGTTTTGGAGGCAACGGTGGCAGAAACTCGAGGCAGAAGCTGAAGCTGATATCCAAAAGGGCAGAGTTAAAAGTTTTGATTCAGTAGAGGAATTGTTTGATGAGATCGAAAAAAACTCTGAAGCTGACAAGAACAGAAAAATTTAATAAATGTGTTCTCGAGCTTGATCCAAGGACCCGAAATAAGCTCAAAAAACAGCTTCACTTTTTAATGAATGATCCCCGCCACCCTTCACTTCATGTAAAAAAGATCAAAGGCACTCATTCGATTTTTGAAGCCAGAGTAAATGATTTCTATCGGCTTACCTTTGAATATGGAAAAGATGAGATTATTCTCAGGATCGTTGGCCTACACAATTCAACTTTGAAGAAGCCAAGATAGCTCCAACACTGCACCTGTTCTGTTGTTTAGAACCTTGCTTTGTACATAAAATTATTACCGTAACGCTTTTAAAACTTTTTCGGGTGTGATGGGGGTTGAATAGAAGCGGATGCCGATGGCATTGTAGACCGCATTGGAGATTGCTCCGACGGTTGGAATGACGGGAACTTCCCCTAAGCCGCGGGGACGGAGATGGGGATCATGATAGTTGAGAAACTCGATCTCTATTTCAGGAATATCAGAAAACCTGGGAATATGATAATCGTAAAAACTCGCTGTCTGAGGTCCGTGACCGTCCAGCTTTATCTCCTCATGAAGAGCATAACCGATTCCCCAAGTTATACCTCCGCGAACCCCAACAGTGGCTGTTCTCCGATTGATGATGGGGCCGACATCAAAGCCGGCGCAGATTCTGACCGGAGTGACTTTGCCTGTATCGCGGTCGACCTTGACCTTGGCTGCAACCATACCCAACTGGTACCCGCCATGGTTTGCGATCCCGAAACCGATGCCTTCGTCTAAGCCCGGCTGATAGTCTTTATAGCCTATCATTTCGGAGCATTTTTCCAGAAGTGCGATGAAGGCCGCATGCTGAGTGTTGATCACCCGGAATTTCAAGGGATCCATTCCGAGGGCATGCGCTACCATATCGATATGACTCTCTGTCGCGAAACCATCCTGAACAAAGCTTGTTCCTCTGGAAATAGCCAAGTCAAAAGGCCAATCTTGCGCTTGATAATTTTTGGTAAGCACATTTGGGATGGCATAGATATCATCTGTGCCATGGCCGACATCTTGATATATATCGATCTTGCGCGCGACCATTTTCCCGCTAACCTTGACACCGGTCGTAATATCCACAACAACCGCATATTTGTATGTTCCCAGACGCTGAAATTGATCTTTTAAGGTGTAGATGAATTTTACCGGGCAGCCTGCTAATTTGGAGAGCAACGCTGCTTCACCGATAACGGGCGGCTCGGTTTTGCCTCCGAAGGCTCCCCCTGCCGGCATCCCGACCACCCGCACACTGTATTCCGGTTGTTTGAGAAACTCCGAGGCGATCCATTTTCCATAGTGAGGATATTGGCTGCTGGCATAGACTGTGGCCTTTTTTGCCTCCGGATCTACCTGGGCGGTTGCTGTATGGGTTTCCAGGGGAGCCTGTGTCGTGTACTGAGTAACATACGTCTCCGTGATGACCAGATCACTTTGAGCGAAGCCCAAGTTGACATCTCCTTCGTCTTCATGGATAGCCTGGAGTGTTCCTCCGCTCCGAGCTTCTTCTTCCACCTTGTGTTCTTTTGGCCGGGATGGTGTGGACCATGTGGCTCGGACCTGGGCTAAAGCTTTATGCACCGTACTGAACCGGTCGGCAACGGCTGCTATTCGCCGCCCGTCTGATACAACGACCTTAACTCCGGGAAATGACTTGGCTGCCTCTAGATCAGGGCCTTGGATACGTGTCAAACGCGGATGATAGGGAGGAATCAACCAGCCTGCATAATGAGTGCCGGGTAGCTCCACATCCCCGGCATATTGCAGCTGACCGGTGACGATTTGTTCGGCATTCACATTGGGGATCTCGAGATCGACATAGCGCTTCTGCCTAGAAGTTCTTGTTTTGGGATCAATTTCCATCAAAACAGTATCGCCGTTTCCCAGATCGAAGGCACTTATCAGGTCATTTGTGCTGCCCTGTGAGCGAATTCCGCCTTTCCGGTATTCTAAATCTTGTGTTGCGACACTAAGCGAGGTGGCTGCTCTAAATATTAAGTCTTCTCGGATTCTTCCACATGCCAACCAGAATCCCCACCCAACAAACCAGGTAGCGCTGCTGCCTACTGTAGGACCATCGTCGGGACAGAAATCGGTGTCCCCCATGATAACTTCAATCCGGCCCGGTGGGATTTCCAGTCCTTGACTGACGATGGCAGTGAGAACGGTCTTTAATCCTTGCCCCAACTCCGTACGCCCGGTGAAGATGGAAACGAATCTGTCCGGGCGCAAAGCGATCCAATCCGTATAATCGATTTTTGGGTCGGTAGCTTCACACCCTATAGATCCCAGGTGTTCATGCAAACTCATGCTGGATTGAGATCTGGGCTGATTGGACCTGATTTGGGCTGAGGGAGTAAAGCGGACGGTATAGAGGATTCCTGCTCCTCCCATCGTTTTGAGAAATTCTCGCCTGGAAAACATCAATATATGGGCCTCCATCCATTAGACGCATTTAAACGCCCCCCAATTCCTTATACATATTATACATGAATTACCCGGATAAGTTGAGAAAATATTATTTCAGACCGGTTCTTAAAATAATTCTTGTCTCGCTTTTATTCAACCGATAGAATGGAGGCAACAGGAGGAAATCATGAGTGTTTCCAGACGTGATTTTATGAAAAACATGGGTGTTGG
>JAUWSR010000020.1 GCA_030609975.1 Acidobacteriota bacterium
CGCAACGTCCAGGAACGTTTGATGCCCAAAACCCCTCTTACTACCGGACAGAGGGTGCTGGACACACTCTTTCCCCTGGCTAAAGGTGGAACCGCGTGTGTTCCCGGCCCTTTTGGCAGTGGCAAGACCGTGGTGCAGCACCAGTTGGCCCGGTGGTCGGATGCCCAGATAATCGTATTTGTGGCCTGTGGGGAACGTGGAAACGAGGTGGCGGACCTCCTGCTCAGTTTCCCCGAGCTTATAGACCCGCACACCGGCCGGCCGCTTTTGGAGCGAACCATCCTGATCGCCAACACCTCCAACATGCCGGTTGCGGCCCGCGAAGCTTCCATCTATACCGGGATGACCATAGCCGAGTATTTCCGGGATATGGGTTATTCCGTGGCCTTGATGGCTGATTCCACCAGCCGTTGGGCCGAGGCCCTGCGTGAGATCTCGGGACGTATGGAAGAGATGCCGGGAGAGGAGGGTTACCCGGCTTATTTGGCCAGCCGCCTCGCGGAGTTCTACGAAAGAGCCGGCAAGGTGATCTGCTTGGGTAGTGACAAGCGTGAAGGCGCCCTGAGCGTGATCGGGGCGGTCTCCCCCCCAGGAGGAGACCTTTCCGACCCGGTGGTCCAATCCACGCTCAAGGTGGTCAAGGTGTTTTGGGCCTTGGACGACCGTCTGGCCAACATGCGTCACTTCCCTGCCATAAATTGGCTCAACAGCTACTCCCTCTATGTGGAAAATATTAAAGAATATTGGAAAGGCGAAGTGGCCGAGGACTTTTTTTCACTCCGTCAGGAGGCCATGCGGCTGCTGGAGGAAGAGTCCGAGCTGCAGGAGATCGCACGCCTGGTGGGCGTGGAGTCACTCTCGCTGCGTGACCGTCTTCTGTTGGAATCATCCCGTTCCATCCGAGAGGATTTCCTTCACCAAAACGCCTTCCATCCCCAAGACACCTATACCTCTCTGCGAAAACAGTACCTGATGATACGTTCCATCCTGCACTTTCATCACTCTGGACTCAAGGCTCTTGAGGAAGGCACGGAGCTGGAAAAAATTCTGAGCCTTCTCATTCGGGAAAAGATCTCCAAAATGAAGTTTTTTGCCGAAGAGGATAGCGATATTCTTGATGTCTATATCGAAATTGATGCAGCCTTTCAGGAACTGATCAAGCAACAGTGAGGATAAAATGTACAAAGAATATCTGACCGTTTCGAATATCACAGGACCTTTGGTCATCGTAGAAAAGATCGAGGATGTAAAATACGGAGAGCTGGTGGAGATCGAAGGTGCTGACGGGCTGCGCCGCCGCGGAACCGTGCTGGATATCTCTACCGAAAGAGCCGTGGTCCAGGTCTTCGAGGGGACGACCGGGTTGGATGTGGACAAATCGCGTATCCGCTTTTTGGGCCGTTCCCAGCGTTTGGGCGTTTCAGAAGAGATCGTGGGTCGGATCTTTGATGGATCCGGGAAGCCCAAGGACAAAGGACCTCAGATCATTGCCAAGAAAATGCTGGATATCAACGGCAGCCCTATCAATCCCCAAGCTCGGGATTATCCCTCCGAGTTTATCCAGACCGGGATCTCTTCCATCGATGGCATGAATCCTTTGGTGCGGGGTCAAAAGCTTCCGATATTTTCTGGGAGCGGTCTGCCCCACCCTCGTATTGCTGCTCAGATCGCTCGTCAGGCTACGGTCCTGGGAAAGGCCGAAAAGTTTGCAGTGGTGTTCGGGGCCATGGGGATCACCTTTGAAGAAGCGAATTTTTTCATCGAAGATTTCCGTAACACCGGGGCCCTGGAGCGGGCCGTCCTCTTCCTGAATCTGGCCAATGAACCTCCCATCGAAAGGATCGCGACTCCCCGTTTGACCTTGACCTGTGCCGAATATCTGGCCCTCGACCTGAATATGCACGTGCTGGTGATTCTGGTGGATTATACCTTCTATGCCGAAGCCCTGCGCGAGATCTCAGCAGCTCGCAAGGAAGTCCCGGGACGGCGGGGCTATCCGGGATATCTTTACACAGATCTGGCCTCCATGTACGAAAGGGCGGGACGGATCAAGGGGAAAAAGGGATCCATAACCTTCATCCCGATATTGACCATGCCCGAGGATGACAAGACCCACCCCATCGCCGACCTGACCGGATACATCACCGAAGGGCAGATCATACTGAGCCGGGAGCTCCACCGCAAGGGCATCTACCCGCCCATCGATGTGCTGCCCAGCTTGTCGCGTTTAAAGGACAAGGGAATCGGTGAGGGAAAAACCCGGGAAGATCATGCGGATGTTCTCAACCAATTGTTTGCCTGCTATGCCCGGGGCAAGGAAGCGCGGGAGCTGGCTTTGATCCTGGGTGAAGCGGCTCTATCCGATATCGACAAGCTTTTTCTGGGATTTGCTGACCGCTATGAGGAAGAGTTTGTCAAACAGGGTGAGTTCGAGGCCCGGACCATCCTGGATACTTTAGATCTGGGATGGGAATTGATGCGTTCGCTTCCTGGTGCTGAGCTCAAGCGGATCCGTCCGGAGTTTATGGAAAAGTATTATACCAAGGACCAATGAGACTCAACGTCAACCCCAACCGCATGGAACTGCTGCGTCTTCGCAAGCGGCTGGTTCTGGCTGAAAGGGGCCACAAGCTCCTTAAAGACAAGCTTGAAGAGATCATGCGGCGTTTCTTAGAGATCATGCGGGAGTTGACCCAGTTGCAGGAAGGCGTGTCGGAGAAGCTCAACAAGGTTTTTCTGTCTTTTGCCCTGGTGCGCGGCCGAAATTCTTTAGAGGACCTGGAAAAGCTTATTCCCGAAGGAGAATTGTTGCTGGAGGCTAAAGAGGAACGGGTATTTAACCTCTCCATCCCCAAGTTCGAGATCAACAAACTGGAAGTGTCCGATTACGACCTCTTGAACACCGAGAGTGAGCTCGACATCGGTCTTAAAAAAATGGGGGAGATCCAGGAAGATCTCATGGAGATCGCCCGTCTCTGGAAAGCGGTGGAACTCCTTGCCAGAGAGATCGAGGTCACGCGCCGGCGTGTCAATGCCCTGGAGCACATTCTCCTCCCCAATATCAAAGAGACCATCAAATACATCTCCAGCCGGCTGGAGGAGATGGAGCGTTCCTACCAGGTTCAGTTGATGCGCATCAAGGAAATCGTCCGCGACCATTAGCCTGAATTATTCATAACTCCTGCCGACATAAAATTTTCCTTTGAATCAATTCTCCCCTCCCATGTTTTGGGTAGTACGTTGTTTTCTACGCCTCCGTCATGCCAAATAATTCAAGCGGCAAATTCGGTAAAGGATTTAGCTGGATAATTCAGTCTATTTGGTGTCGTCCCAGTTGACCCCCCATCCAAGGTGCACTTTAAGGGGGACTTTAAGGGGGAGGACATTTTCCATTTTGTCTTGAACAAGATGTTCCAGGCGTTTGCACTCTGAGTCAGGAACTTCAAACACCAGCTCATCATGAACCTGAAGGATCATCTTGGATTGGAACGCTTGCTGTTTGAGCTCTCTCCAGATATCGATCATGGCCTTTTTCATCAAGTCTGCTGCCGTTCCCTGAATCGGTGTGTTGAGGGCGATGCGCCGCCCTGCTTGTTGGGCCAATTTATTCTGTTGCCGTAGTTCCGGTACCTGTCGCCGCCTGCCCAGCAGAGTCTCGGAATAGCCCTTCTCCCGGGCATTGTCCACGCATTCTTCCAGAAACGTCCAAACTTTGGGATATTTCTCGAAATACCGGTCGATGAAGACCTGAGCTTCGGAGTTTGTGGTCCCCAACTCCTTGGCCAGGGAAAAAGCCGACGTGCCGTAAATGATGCTGAAATTGATGATCTTCGCTCTCCGGCGGGGCTCTTCATTGAACAGAGATTCATTTTCTCCGAAGACCTGTTCGGCGGTCTCTTGGTGGATGTCTCGGTTTTGCCGGAAGGTGTCGATGAGGGCGGGATCCTCAGACATGTGGGCGAGGACCCGAAGTTCGATCTGGGAATAATCAGCAGCCAGAAACATGTGCCCTGGCTCAGCCACAAAGGCCTGGCGGAATCGTGGCCCCCACTCTCCCCGGATGGGGATGTTCTGGAGGTTGGGCTCGCTGGAAGACAAGCGTCCCGTGGCGGCAACAGTTTGGTTGTAGGAGGTGTGGATCCGCTGCGTCTTGGGATTGATTAGCAGAGGCAAGGCATCGGCGTAGGTGGACTTCAGTTTGGAAAGTTGCCGGTATTCCAGAGTGTCTCTTGCAATGGGGAAATCGGATGCCAGCTCCTGTAGAACGTCCAGGCTGGTGGAAAATCCTTTTGTCTTCCGTGTTTTTTTAGTTGCCGGCAACTGGAGTTTCTCGAAGAGAATGTGGGCCAGTTGCTGGGGTGAATTCAGGTTGAACTCTTCACCGCATTGGGAAAAGATCTGTCTTCGCAGGCGGGATATGCCCTCCCCGAGTTCTTCAGATAGATCCTTTAAGACTTTGGCATCAGCCTTGATCCCCCAGATCTCCATGGCGGCCAACAACTCGATCAAAGGACGTTCGATCTTCCGGTATAAATCAGCCTGCTGGCTGGCCTCTACCTGAGGCCAGAGTTTCTGGCTGAGATGGAGAGCGAAGTCCGCATCTTGGCAGGCGTATGGTGCGACCCTGGTGATGTCCACCGTGTTCATGGTGACTTGGTTTTTGCCCTTACCTACGATCTCATGGTAATCGATCGTATTTTCCTGCAGGTATGTCAGAGCCAAAAGAGTGAGATTGTGCCGCCCCCGGTTGGGCTCGATCAAGTAGGCGAGCACCATGGTATCGAGGTCGATCCCTTCAAGCGAAGCGCCCTCACCCTTGAGGACGATATAATCGTATTTGATATTTTGCCCGATTTTTTTGATCTGGGGATCTGAGAGGACCGATCCCAGTTGTTTTAGAGCCTCTTTCTTAGGGATTTGGGTAGGTACCCCAGGGTAATCGTGTCCGAGAGGCAGATAATATGCCTGCCCTGGCTGGAGCGAAAACGAAATGCCTACCAGTCGGGCCTGGGTCGGATGGGGGCTGTCGGTCTCTGTGTCCAGGGCTACGGCCTTTGTCTCTTCTATTTTTGCGATCAAGCTTTTCAAATCGTCTAGGTTCCAGACGATGTGGTATTCTTTTGGGGCTTTTGGGGAGTTTTCCAGATAATAGGAAAGAAGAGAGGAAAACTCCAGTTTCTGGAGCAGAGAGGTAAGTCTGGGATAATCAGGCTCAGAGAGGGCAAGATTCTCCAGGTCCAGGGGGAATTCGAGCTCCTTTTCGATGGTGGCCAATCGTCGGCTCAACTCCAGGTTATCCATGCTTTGCTCGATCTTATCCCGAAGACGCGGATTCCGGATCTTATCAAGATTGGACAGGAGATTGTCAAGGGAACCGAATTCATTGATCAGGTTTTTGGCGGTTTTTTCTCCGATGCCTTTGACGCCTGGGATATTATCGGAGGAGTCTCCCCCGAGGGCGAGGACATCGACGATCTGCTGGGGCAGAACCCCGAAGGTCTCCTGCACTTTTTCCCCGTCCATATAGAGATTTTTCATCGGATTGAAGACGGAGGTGGTTTTATCGACCAGTTGGTAAAGATCCTTATCGTGGGACACAATGACGACATGTACATTTTTGCCATGAGCCTTATGGGCCAGGCTCCCCAAGATGTCATCCCCTTCATATCCGGGTTTAACGAAGAGCGGGATCTTGAGAGCGGTTAGCACTTCTTTCAGGACGGGCACCTGTGGGATCAGGTCTTCTGGCATGGGCTTGCGGGTAGCCTTGTAGTCGGCATAGACTTCATGGCGCTTGGTTGGACCCTTGCTGTCGAAAACAATTCCGAGATAGTGTGGGGATTCGCTGTCGATCAGCTTGCGTAGGGCTAAAATGAATCCATAGATTGCGTTTGTGGAAAAACCCTCTGAGTTGCTGAGTTGCCGGATGGCATAATAAGAGCGGTAGAGCAGGGAGTTGCCGTCGATCAGAAATAATCTTCTCACGGTGCGTCGAATTTTCCCTGTGATATCTCTTCGAGGATGCTGTTGTGCTGGCTTTGGATCAAGGCCTTGATCTTTTCAGGAAGGTCGTCGCTGTCGAGGAGATGTGTATAAAAGGTCCTGCGGGAGGACAGCACTTGTCCTGATTTATAGACGATGGATTCTACGTAATTGGCACCAGGCGCCTTGTCCTGGGTTTGGACAAGAAAATATACCTCGTTTCGCAAGATTTCGCTGTTTAGTCCTGGCATTCCCCAAGTCCTTCGTGGATATCATTATACTCCTTGGGGAATTTAATTCAAGAGGAGATAACCGCATTGCAGCCCACCTGCAATCCCTGGACTGTTATTGACAAAGGAAGGCAAGATGATATAATAAGTTAACTTTTTCCAAGGACAGATACAGACAATGATTATAGATATAGATCGAATTCCTGCTGAAGGACTGCAGATCAGTAAAAACTTCGAGTTTTTCAGCACAGAACTGGTGGAGGAAAACGCTGTTTTCATGGAGCCGGTCCATGCCCGGGTTACAGTCAAGAAGCTCGGGGATGAGATATTTATCACCGGGACCCTCACAACTCTCCTGAGCTTTGTCTGCAGCCGCTGCCTCTCCCCCTATGAATTCAAGGTGGATTCGGAATTCGATCTGGTGTATCTTCCTGAAGAATTAGAGATCACTAAGGATCAGCTGGAAGAGGATGACATCAGCCATCTGTTTTTTTACAGCAATAAACTGGACCTTAAAGAAGTCATCCTGGAACAGCTTAACTTGACTTTTCCGCTGAGACCGTTATGTTCGTCGGATTGCCGAGGGATTTGTCCGATATGCGGCAAGATCATAAATGAGGGACACTGTTCCTGTGTTACGGATGATGCGGACCCAAGGCTTGAACAGTTCAAGAATTTTTTGAGAGATAAAAGATAAATGGCCAATCCAAAAAGAAGACATTCACACGCAAGAACAAAGAAACGAAGGGCGCATGATGCTTTAGAAGTCCCTTCGCTCTCCATATGCTCCAATTGCGGCAACCCTAAGCTGCCGCATCGCGCCTGTCCGGAGTGCGGGTTTTACAAGGGGCGCCAAGTAATCGAAGGAAGCGAAGACTAACGGAGCGTCTTATGAAAGTCGCTGTTGATGTGATGGGGGGAGATTTTGGTCCCTCCGTAACCGTGTCCGGGGCCTTGAGTGCTTCTCGCGAATACCAGCTCGAGGTGATGCTGGTCGGGATCGAGGATCTCATCAAGCAAGAGCTTGAACACCTCGACTGCTCTGGCGCTGAATTCACCATTGTCAACGCGACCGAATCTATCGGAATGGGAGAAGGAATCCTCTCTTTTCGGCGTAAGAAGAAATCTTCCATTGTCGTGGGCATCCAACTCGTTAAAGCTAAAGAAGCGGAGGCTTTTGTCAGCACGGGAAACACCGGCGCTGTGGTATTCAGCTCACGAAGAGTGCTGGGTGCCATAGAGGGCGTGGATCGCCCGGCTTTATCTCTCCTGATCCCCACTCTTTCGGGTTCAACGCTGCTGACAGACGTGGGGGCCAATGTTAACTGTAACGCCCTGCATTTGGAACAGTTCGCCCATATGGGACGAATCTTTATGGAGAGCATCCTGGGGATTGAAAATCCTCGCATCGCCCTCATGAGTATCGGTGAAGAGTTGGTCAAGGGGAATGACCTCACGCGGGAAGCGTATGATCTTTTGACCTCTTCGTCACTAAATTTTGTCGGCAATGTCGAGGGCCGGGATATCTACTCCGGCAAGGCAGATGTCATCGTCAGCGATGGATTTACCGGAAATGTGGCGTTGAAAACCAGTGAAGGCGTTATTGATACCTTGGAGAAATGGGCCCGTACGGAGATTATGAAAAACATTTTTGCCAAGGTTGGGTTCTTATTGCTGAAACGTCATTTAAAAAAGATCTACAAACGCGTGGATTATTCAGAATATGGCGGTGCGCACCTTCTGGGGCTCAACGGGGTCTGCATTATCGGGCACGGCCGGTCCAATCCGGTTGCTGTCAGAAACGCTATCCGCCTGGCACGGGACTATGTTGTCGGCAAGGTTCAAGAAAAAATACAGACCGAGATTGCCGAGATGAAATATTTTCGCAATGGAGTCAAGGCATGATGGATTTTTCAGGAAAAGTATCCCTCGTGACGGGTGAGTCTCTAGGTATTGGAGAGGCGATCGCTCTCGATCTTGCCCAAGTCGGAGCCGAAGTGGTCCTGCTGGATATCCAGAAGGACAAGCTGGAGGAAGTCACCCAGCGTATTCACCAAGACGGCGGGAAAGCAGCAGCTTATGAAGTCGATGTATCTCAATTTGACCGGGTGGCAGAGGTTATTGATACCGTGATCAAGAATCATGGAAAGGTCGATCATCTTGTCAACAATGCCGGCATCACACGCGACAACCTTCTGATGCGGATGAAGGAAGAGGAATGGGATGCCGTAATCGCCGTCAATCTGAAGGGGATTTTTAACCTCTCCAAAGCTGTGATTCGCCCCATGATGTCCAATCGTTATGGCCGGATCGTAAATATTTCTTCGGTCGTGGGCATGATGGGAAATGCGGGCCAGACCAACTACTCCGCTTCAAAGGCGGGCTTGGTCGGCTTTACCAAATCCTTGGCGCGAGAAGTGGCCTCCCGCGGAGTCACCGTGAACGCGGTCGCTCCCGGTTATATCGCGACCGCGATGACGAAGAGCTTGCCGGACGCCGTTAAAGAAAGTTTTATGAAAGTCATTCCCCTTAAAAGATTTGGGACAGCAGAAGATGTAGCCCAAACGGTTACATTTCTGTGTTCGGATAAAGCCGGCTACATCACCGGACAGATCATTCAAGTGAACGGTGGTCTTCTTATGTAGCCGGGCAGGCCGCAACGAAAACACGAATTAATTATTATTTAGGAGGAAAAAGGTGGAAAGAGAAGAACTTCTAGGAAAAGTCAAAGCTATTGTGACGGACAAACTGAGTATCAGCGAAGACCAAGTGACGGAGGAAGCATCCTTTATCGATGATTTGGGAGCGGACTCGTTGGATACTGTAGAGCTGGTCATGGCGTTGGAAGATGAGTTCGATCTGGATATTCCTGACGAAGAAGCCGAAAAGCTTACGACGGTCGGAAAAGCGTTGGATTACGTCTTCAAAAACGTTAAGTAAATACCACAAAGAAGAATTCCACATGGGAAATCTTCCTTCTTCCCCAAATGCACCGCCTTCTCGCCGGGTCGTAGTAACCGGCATAGGTCTGGTATCTCCTTTGGGGATCGGACAAGAACAGAACTGGGCGTCCGTGCTGGCAGGCAAAAGTGGGATCGATCTCATCTCACGTTTTGATGCTTCCCAGCATTCGTCCAAGGTCGGCGGCGAAGTCTCGGATTTTGATCCCCTGGATTTTATCGATCGCAAGGAAGCCCGCAAGATGAATCTATTCATCCAGTTCGCGGTAGCCGCGGCTCAATTGACTGTAGCGGATGCGGGCATCGACCCAGCGCTTTTAGCTGGAGATCGTACCGGGGTCTATGTAGGTTCCGGGATCGGAGGGATCGGTACCATCGAAGAGCAACATCAGATCCTGATGGAAAAAGGGCCGATGCGGATTTCTCCTTTCTTTTTGGTCGCCAGCATTATAAACGAAGCGTCGGGGCAGATATCTATCTTGTATAGATCCGGAGGTCCCAATTCCGCCACAGCCACAGCATGTTCCAGCGGCACTCATGCCATCGGGGATTCCTATAAGATCATCGAGCGTGGCGATGCCGACCGCATGCTGGCTGGAGGAGCCGAGGCGCCCATCACGACGCTGGTCACAGCGGGTTTTTGTGCTATGCGGGCGCTTTCTCTGCGCAATGATGCTCCCCAAAAGGCTTCCCGGCCTTTTGACAAGGAACGGGATGGATTCGTCGTAGGTGAAGGGGCTGGGGTCTTGCTGTTAGAGGAGATGGAGGCCGCTAAAAAAAGAGGAGCTAAGATCTACGCGGAAATTGTGGGTTATGGGATGAGCGGGGATGCCTTTCATGTTTCCGCTCCTCAGACCGATGGGGCTGGGGCTTACCGTTCCATGTTGCGGGCAGTAACGGATGCTGGTGTCGAATTGACCGATATCGATTACATCAACGCCCACGGCACGTCTACACCCTGGAATGACAAGATTGAAACCCTGGCCATCAAAAAGCTGTTCGGTGAGCATGCCTACAAACTGGCCGTGAGTTCCACCAAGTCTATGTCCGGGCATCTCTTAGGCGCTGCCGGAGGGTTGGAAACGGGGCTGACGGCCTTAGCGCTGAAACATCAGGTCCTGCCGCCCACCATCAACTACGAGATTCCTGACCCGGATTGTGACCTGGATTATGTTCCCAATCAAGCCCGGAAGGCGAAAGCAGAATATGCGCTCTCAAATTCGTTCGGATTTGGCGGGACCAACGGCTCCCTCATATTGAAACGCTTCACCGAATAGCGCGCCTCAAAACCTCCGAGGCGGGATTTTAGATGTGCCTTCACTCTAGCGCAGATTTTTAACGCCATTTCCTTAGCATCTCCTCGGCTGACTACCAAACTCCGCACGAACTCATGTTGTGGTCAACAAAATTCGGGCCACAATTTTGAATATCCCATTGTCAGCTTCGTGCTCAAACATGTCCGTCAGCCACTACGTGGTTCCCTCGTCGATGCTGTGAAATGGCTAAATCTGCGCTAAAGTGAGAGCGTTTTCAAAAAGCCCTGGAAAAAGGGAGAGGCTGCATATTTTAAGGTTGCCTTTTGTGGCGTTCTGTTATACATACAATGGTTAGCTGTTTTAGCTGGTTTCGTTTAGAACTTTATACTGTTGAAATATTAGTGAGGAGGTATTTATGAACATCTTTGTGTGCGTAAAACGGGTTCCGGATACGGAATCCAAGATACGGATAGACCACAGCAGCAACCGCATTATCGAGGAGGGGTTGAATTTTGTTTTGAGTCCCTATGATGAGTATGCGGTGGAGGAAGCGCTGCGGATCCGAGAGTCCGAAGGCGGGAAGGTCACGGTGTTTTCTGTAGGTCCGGATGTGGCTCTGGCAACCCTAAAAAAAGCCTTGGCCATGGGAGCGGATGAGGCCGTTCTGATCAAGGATGTGCTTCCTGAGGCCTATGATGGCCTCCGGGTAGCGAAGATATTCGCCCGCGTTTTCGAACAAAAATACCCCGAGTTTGATCTGCTCCTGTTCGGGAAGCAGGCGATGGGATCGGATAATGCCCAGGTGCCTGCCATGGTGGCAGAGCTATTGGGGCTGCCTCAAGTCAATGTCGTTACCAAGCTGGAGATCGAAGGCAATAGCGCCACGGCCCATCGAGAGATCGAAGGAGCTTCGGAAATCGTGACCCTTCCACTGCCGGCGGTATTGAGTGCACAGAAGGGTTTGAATGAGCCTCGTTATGAAACATTGAAGGGCATCATGATGGCCAAGCGCAAAGAGATTCCCGTGATTTCACTTGCAGATCTGGGCTTCGGAGCGGATGAGCTCTCTCCGCAGATGGATCTTGTGAAGATGGAAAGCCCTCCTCCCCGGGAGGCGGGACAGGTGATCGAGGTTGAGCCCGAAGAAGCCGCCAGAAAACTGGTTGATTTTCTGCACAACGAAGCCAAGGTGATATAGGAGAAACAAATGATACTTGTTTATATAGAAGTCAGAGACGGTAAGGTCAAGAAATCATCCTTAGAGACACTTTCTGAGGGAAAGCGTCGTGCGGATGAACTTGGGCTGGATACAGCTGCAGTTCTGGTCGGACATGGCTTGAAGGGATTGGACTCCGGGATTTTTCCCTATGGGGCCTCTAAGGTCTACCTCCTGGAGAACGCGCTTCTCAGCCATTACTCTCCTTCGGGCTTCGCCGCTGCCCTAGCTGTCCTGGTGCAAGAAGCAGGCCCGGAGATCATCCTTTTTTCTGCGACATCCATGGGAAAGGACCTGGCTCCCAGGCTGGCGGCGAGGTTGGGCGTAAGCTTAGCATCGGACTGCACCGGGACTGCTGTCGTGGAGGGTAAGCTGGAAGTGAAACGGCCGATCTATGCAGGTAAAGCCTTTGTTACCTTTCGCTTAGCTGCGTCTCCCCAACTTGTGACGCTGCGTCCGAACGTTTTCTCTCTGCTTGAACCGAGCGAAGCTGCCGGTGAGACCTTAATAAAAGAAGTCGTGATTCCGGAAGATGACGTGAAAGACGTGGTGTCTGAAGTGGCTCGAGAAGAAGGCGCTGCCTTGGACGTGACTGAGGCTGAGATCGTGGTGTCCGGCGGACGTGGTTTGAAGGGGCCCGAGAATTTTGACCTACTCAAGGATCTGTCCGCGCTCCTGCCCCATTCTGCGGTGGGAGCGTCCCGATCTGCCGTGGATGCGGGATGGATCGATCATCAACACCAGGTGGGACAGACCGGAAAAACGGTTTCTCCCAACCTGTATCTAGCTGTCGGTCTCTCGGGTGCGATTCAGCATCTGGCCGGCATGTCCTCATCAAAGTATATCGTTGCTGTCAATAAAGACGCGGACGCTCCCATTTTTAAAGTGGCGGATTTTGGCGTCGTGGGTGATCTTTTCCAAATCGTCCCTTATCTGAAAGAGGAGCTGAAGAAGGTGCTGGCCGAATAACCCAGAGTAAACAACTTCTACATGAAGAAAGAGTTCGGGGCACCTGTTTAAAAAATCTTATAGATCAAAATGGGGATAATGATCCCCAGGACTAAGCTTACAAAAACCTCCGGCGGCGTGTGCCCCACATGTTCCTCAAGAGGAGTGAATCCCTCGTGATTTTTCATCAAATCATTGATGGTGCGCGATAGATTCTCGATCACGCTTCTTACCCGGATGGCATCATACATCACCAGAACCGCCAGGACGAGTGCGACCAGGAAGATTGTGGAAAAACCGGTTTCCAGGTAGAGGCTGGTGGTCAGGGAGACGACCAGTGCCGTGTGTCCGGAGGGCATCCCCCCGGCGGTGAAGATGGTCTCCTTGCTGAGGCGCTTTTCCTTCAGGTAAGTCACAATGGGTTTGGCCACGTTAGCCGCCAGCCACGCGATTCCTACACTTAAATAGAGATGATACATGCTAGGTGATCCCCTCGCTGGATTTGATAACGTCGAGAAGCAGCTGGTTCCGTTCCGAACGGCTTTCTCCCACACTGGTAACATAGATCGCTGGTTTATCCACCACAGGACATTTGTTTTCACAGATGCCGCAGCCGGTGCAGGTCTCCAGATCGATCACAGGAGCCAGCGGGGTTTTGACTGTCCCGTCTTTGAGCGTGACCTCGATCTTGGTCAACTGGATGGCTTTGGGGGAGACCGGGCAGTGCTCCTCGCACACGATGCAGGGATTGCCGAACTTCCACGGGATGCAGCGGTTACGGTTGACCCAGGCCGTGCCCATTATCTGCTTATTCTTTTCCTCGATTGTGAGCTCCTGAATAGCCCCCGTTGGGCATACCTGCGTGCAGAGGGAACAGTAATATTCGCAGTAGCCGATTTCCATATCCAGTCGGGGAGTCCATAGCCCCTCAGGACCGGCCTCGGAAATCACGGGCTGCAAGCCATTGGTGGGGCACACTTTCATGCATTCCCCGCATTTGATGCATCTCCGCAGAAACTCTTCTTCAGGAAGTGCCCCCGGCGGCCGGATGAGTTTTTCCGAGGCCCGGATTCGGGCGGGAGTGAGGCGGAAGAAGGGAACGGCCAGGGCCCCTACAAATGTTGTCAACAGCACCCTGCGCCGATCCAGGTCAATGGCCTTCAAGCTCTCCGGCTTGGCCCGCAGCGGGAATTGAATAGCTGCTGTGGGGCAGATGGCGCTGCAGGTGAAACAATAGTCGCATTCCGAACTTTTCCAATCTTCGTTAGGAAAAGGATTGGCCTGGGTTTGGCACTGCCGCGTGCAGAGTCCACACTCGATGCATTTTTCCTGATTGACCCGCAGTTTTAAGATGTTCCAACGGGCGGCCAATCCCAGGAAGGCACCCAGTGGGCAAAGGTAGCGGCACCAGAATCTTTCGCGGGTCATGTTGAGCAGAATAAGCCCCAAGAACAAAGTGCCGAGAAAGAAGCCCTGGATGAAAGTGGAATTGATATCCAGCATCTCGAAGATCTGGAACAGAGCGTCTCCGAGGGAAGTCCAATTGATCTGGTAAAGGATCGTAATGAAGCTGTTTACGGTGTAGGTGATGGCAGGCATGAATCCCACTGCGAAAGAACGATAGAGCAAAGAGAAAGGGTCCAAGATTCCTACCAAATTTAAGGAGAACACGGCCCCGACCAACACCACCAACAATAGGTAATACTTCCAGATCGTATGGTTATCTTTGGGAAGTTTCGGTTTGAGAAGTTTTGTCTTTTTAAATATAAAAGCGAAGAACTGATGGATGGTTCCAAGAGGACAGATCCAGCCGCAGAAGAACCGGCCCCATACAAAGGTCAAGACTAAGGTGATCAAGGCCAGTAGAAAAGAGGCGAAGAAAACGTGGGAGGCCAAAAACGTCGTTAGGGCCAACAGAGGATCGAAGTGAAAAAAGACTTCGACCCGGCCGATGTAGTCATCTTCAGGGAATCGGGTTTGCAGCAGGAGGTAAAAGAAGAGGAAGAAAAAAACGGCTTGGCTCAGGATTCGGAGATTCTGTATCCCGCGGTATTTTTTAGAGCGTACGTTTTTCAATGAAAACTTTCTCCAATTGGGATTCTCCCAGTCCTCTCTCCTGGGCTAACTGCAGGAAGCGGAGCTCTTGAGGATCGACGTCCAGGAAGGTCGAGCCCAGGGCGTCGATAGCAACGTAGTCGACTCCCGCCACCACGGTCTTGAGCTCTTTGACATCGGAGAGGCGGCCTCCCTGAGGTCCGTTACGGAAAAGTACACGGTAGGCATCCAGGACTGTGAGCGCCGGCTTGAAAAAAGCGGCCAGATCGACCATGGCCGCATCTAAACCCTGGTGGAGCTGATTGCGGTTGCCACCACAGGCTCCTAACCAGTTTTTCATTCCCAAAGTCACTCGGGAAAGGCTGTGGTGTTTGGTGGCGGGAACGTTTATGATCTTGTCGGTCTCGATAAAATCGCTGTAGATCTCCCACTCTTTAAGGCTCTCACCCTGAAGTGCCGTTTTTTTGAGTTTGTGGTCGTTAGGATAAGGGACTTTGGCCCCGGCAGCTTTGGCAGCCTTGGAAATGCCGGAGCGGGAATAGGTGCGACGGGCTGGGTTGCAGGGGTTGTCTAAAACCGTGACCTCTTTGGCTCCGGCTTCGAAACAGAGCTCCACGAGGGCTTTTACGATGTCCGGGTTGGTACAGGCTGCCAGCTGTGGCGTCCGGTCCCAGCCGATATTGGGCTTGACCAGCACCTTGTCTCCCTTTGAGACAAAAGTGCCCATTCCGCCCAAGATTCTTATTGCTTCCTTGGTGAGTTGAGCGGGATCCTCTCCTGTAACCTGCGCCAGGTCAGGCGTCCCGCCTCCTTGTGCCAGGATGCCGGGATTGAGGTTGAGCAGCGCACTGCCGATAGCGATGTCTTTTAAAAATGCTCGTCTTTCCATGGTTTTTATCCTTTGCCTAGGGAATGGATGTATTCGATGATGCCTTGGTAGATAGCCTGGGCGATCTGCTGACGGTACTCCGGCGTTCTGAGGCGATTCTCTTCACGACTGTTGCTCAGGTGTGAGATCTCGACCAAGATGGAGGGCATGTCTCCTCCGATCAGGACCCAAAAAGGTCCTCCCTTGACACCCAGATCGGTGATGTTTTTGTAGTTTTTGCCGAGATGTCCGACTATGCTGTCCTGAATCCGGTTCGCGAGCTCGCGGGATTCCTTGAGCTTGTCTTCACGCAGGATCTCACGGAGGATGCTGTTCATCTCACTGATGTTTTTAGTCGAGGTTGCATTTTCCCTTGCCGCAACCTCCATGACCGAAGCATCGCTGGGGAAATTGAGATAGAACGTTGCAACGCCGGAATAGTTTTTTCGCGGATTGGCATTGGCATGGATGGAGATAAAAAGGTCGGCCCTTTTCTGGTTTGCGATGATCGGTCTGTTTTCCACCGGCACGTAGATGTCTGATTCCCGGGTTAGGATCACCTCGAGCTCGGTGTTGCTATCGATAAGCTTTTGCAGCCGTTTGGAAACATCCAGGACCACCCCTTTCTCCTGGGTGCCTTTTTTCCCGATAGCGCCCGGATCTTTTCCACCGTGGCCCGGGTCGATGACGATACGTGCTACCCCCAAACCGAGCTGTCTGGCCATACTGTATCCGGACTTGGTAGGTTGGGCCGCTTTTGTCGCCTCGGTAGGCGGCTGGGTGAGGTCGGCATAGTCAGGGTAGATATCGATGACGATGCGAAAGGGATCGAAGAGGTGGAATACCTGATAACGTTTGATCTCTTCAAAATCCAGATCGATCACGATGCGGACAGTGGTGGTGTTTTTCTGGGCGATGCGGATCTGATTGACGTAGCCGTTGTTTACGGAGATGACTTTGTTGTGCAGGATGGCATTGAGCTTGGCTTGATAGATATCGATATAGATCCGGTCTGGGGTGAACAGGGTATCGGAATGGTACTCCCGCAGCTTGCCGATATCCACAGCGATGCGCGTGAAGTTGGGGTGGGTATAAGGGCGAAGATCATACACTTCCTCACGGGCATTCTGCTGGCTAAAAAGAGACGGAGAAAGACACAGCAAAGAGACTATAATCAAAACCCATCTTTGCATTGTTGTCTCTGGATCAAGCTCCGTATTTTTGTAGTTTGGCGGCATGGGCCAGCATCAAGGTGAGGGCGTTCCGGGCCGGGAAACGGCCTAGATACCCCTGACTGCAGGCTTTCTCAGAGAAGACCGTCACGAGGTCGGGTTGGGCCAGACGGGAATGGATAAGAAAGGGATTGGGATGCCAAGAATGGCCTTTCATCAAGCAGGGCGTGGAATGATCAGCAGTGACGACCAAAACCTCGGGCTTTGTGGCCAAAAGGCGGGGGATCTGGGCATCTGCCTGTTCGATCACGGCGCGCTTTGCCTCGAAATTCCCATCCTCTCCGTAAGAATCGGTTTTTTTAACATGGATGTAAAAGAAAGAGAAATCTTGGTAGTTTTGCTCGAAGACTTCAAAAAGGTCCTTCAACTCAGAGCCTACCGGCAGAACCTCCATGCCTACTAATTTGGACAAGCCCCGATACATGGGATAGTTGGCAATGGCCGCAGGCTTTAAACGGAAGCGCTCCTGCATGGTGGGAATGGCCGGATAGCGGGCGAATCCGCGCATGAGGGCGGTGTTCGCCCGGGGTTGGTCGCGGAGGATGGTGGTGATCCTATCAAGAAAGGCATTAACGATTCCTGCAGATTCTTCGGCTTCGGGTGTGAGCGCCTGGCTGTAACAGGGTGGAGTTCCCTCCTTCTGGGGATCGGCATCGGTGAGCTCATCTCTGAGGCCGGCTTTGGTGAACTTGACCACAAAACGGTGCTCCATGCCCGGGAAGACCACGGTTTCAGCTCCCTCGATGGGAGTCAGCTCCCGATTGATCCGTTCGCAGAGCTGAATGTTTTCAGCGGTAGGGATCCGGCCGGCCCTGCGGTCGACGATCTTGCCATCCTGCAGCGTGGCAAAATTGGCCCGGGCTACCAGGTCATGTTCACCCACCTCCACATTCACGCCCAAAGCCTCCAGGATTCCGCGTCCCAGTTGGTACTCGGTCGGGTCGTATCCGAAGAGGGCGAGGTGAGAGGGGCCGCTGCCAGGCGTGATCCCCATGGAGATGGGATCGGTTAGGCCGCAGGCGCTTTGAGCCGCCAGACGGTCCAGATTGGGCGTGTGAGCCGCTTCCAAAGGAGTCTTCCCGTCCTGGGGCAGATCTCCCAGACCATCCAAAACCAACAGCACGATCCTGGAGTCGGTTTCCAGGCATAATTCGGATATGATATCTTGGGATTTCATAACACCCAACTATAAGGAATTCACCCCTATAAGTCAATTCAGTGCGTAGTGTAGCTTTTCCATTTACAACGTGGAAGGCCTCTGATAAAATCTGTCCATGGATAAGGTTTATATGCTCGACTTTGGTTCTCAATACACTCAGCTGATCGCGCGTAAGATAAGAGAGCTGGGGGTGTATTCCGAGATTTTCCCCTATAACCTAGCCATCTCCCGGCTAAAAAAAGATGAACCTACGGCCATCGTACTCTCGGGCGGACCCCAGAGTGTTTATGATGAAGGGGCACCCCTCCCTTCCCCGCAGCTCTTCGAACTGGGGCTACCCATCCTTGGTATCTGTTACGGGCTGCAACTCATGTCGTATCTTATGGGAGGGAAGGTGGATCCTTCCCAGAAAAGGGAGTATGGATTTGCTACCCTGGAAATCCAGCAGCGGAAAGGACTTTTGACGGGTCTGCGCAACCACGGCCAGGTATGGATGAGTCACGGGGACAAAGTGCAGGAAATCCCCTCGGGATTTGAGGTAACCGGAATCACGGACAATTGTGAAACTGCCGTGATCGAGGACCACCAGCGGAAATTTTTTGGTGTTCAGTTCCATCCAGAGGTCATCCACACCAAGCAGGGCCTAATGGTTCTCTCCAATTTCCTTTTTACTCAAGCCGGCATCACTGCCGATTGGGGTATGGGCTCTTTTATCGATCGTAAGGTTGCTGAGGTACGGAAGGCGGTGGGCCGGGGAAAGGTGATCTGTGGCTTGAGCGGAGGGGTTGACTCCCTGGTGGCTTCTCTCATTATCCACAAAGCCATCGAGGATCAGCTGATCTGTATATTTGTCGATAACGGGCTGCTGCGGAAAGGACAGTACCAAGGCTTGATGGATACCTTCCGAACCCATTTTTCACTCAATGTCGTGGGTGTGGATGCCTCGGATCTGTTTTTGGAGAAACTGCTGCAGGTAAGATCTCCGGAACGGAAGCGGAAGATCATCGGGAGGGAGTTCATTCGTATCTTTGAGCAGGAGGCAGCCAAAGTCGGGGGTGCGGATTTTTTAGCTCAAGGCACCATCTACCCGGATGTGATCGAAAGTAATCCCGTCAAAGGCCCCTCTTCCACCATCAAGTCGCATCACAATGTCGGAGGGCTGCCGAAGGGGTTGAAATTCAAGTTGATCGAGCCCCTGAGAGAGCTCTTCAAGGACGAGGTTCGTGCTCTGGGATTGGAACTGGGCGTGGATAAAGACTTCATCTATCAACATCCCTTCCCCGGCCCGGGCTTAGCCGTGCGCATCGTGGGGGAGGTGACCCGGGAGCGTCTGCGGATCATTCGTGATGCCGATGACATTATCCTGCAGGAGATAAAAAAGGCTGGGATTTATGACAGCTTATGGCAGGCCTTTGCCGTCCTGCTTCCGGTCCGCTCCGTGGGAGTTATGGGAGATAAACGAACCTATCAAAGAGTGGTCGTAGTTCGGCTGGTTCAGAGTGTGGACGGGATGACTGCCAATTGGTTCGAGGCCGAGGCTGCGTTGCTCTCTCGTATCTCCAGTCGGATCGTCAACGAGGTTCAAGGAGTGAATCGGGTTGTCTATGACATTACGTCCAAGCCGCCTGGAACTATAGAGTGGGAATAACGAGTTTGTTATGGCAATGAAAGGATCATTTGTACACCTTCACACCCACTCCGATTTCAGTCTTTTGGATGGGGCCATCAAACCTGCCGAACTGGTCGGGGCCGCGGCCAAGTTTAATATGCCGGCCGTTGCGATTACCGATCACGGGAATATATTCGGCGCAGTCAATTTTTTCCATGCCGCCCAGGAAAAAGGGATCAAAGGCATTCTGGGATGTGAAGTCTACGTGGCGCCCCTCGGCCGCAAACATAAAAAGCCCTTTGTTAAGGGGCCGGGTCATTATCATCTGGTTTTGTTGGTTAAGGATGAACGGGGCTATAAGAATCTAACCCAACTTGTCACCAAGAGTTATTTGGAAGGATTTTACTACCGACCCCGCATCGACAAAGAGCTGCTGTCCCGTTACAACGAAGGCCTGATCGGACTTTCCGCCTGCCTCAAGGGAGAGGTCAGTGATCTTTTAAGCATGGGCTTCGAGGACAAAGCCGAGGAAGCGGCTCTTGAATACTTGAAATTTTTTGGGGAGGGCAATTTTTACATCGAGCTCCAGGATCATGGTCTGGAGCCCCAGAAAAAAGTCAATCCCCTGCTGATCCGGCTGTCCCAGAAGCTTTCCATCCCGCTTATCGCCACCAACGATGTTCATTACCTGAGCAAAAAGGATGCCGAGAGCCAGGATGTTCTGCTCTGTATTCAGACCAATAAAAAAGTGTCTGAGAAGAATCGGATATGCTTTGGGACGCAGGAATTTTATTTTAAATCCTCTGAAGAGATGAGCGAGCTCTTCAAGGAAGTGCCTGAGGCCATAGAAAACTCGATCGAGATTGCAGAAAAATGTAACTTTGAGATCTCCTCATCAGGGTATCACCTGCCCAATTTTAAACCTCCTGAAGGTCTCTCCCTGAGTGAATATTTGGAAAAAATGGCGCACGAAGGTTTTTCGGAGAAGCTGGTAAGCCTGAGACCAAGAATAGAGAAGGGAGAGCTTCCTCCGAAGAAGGAGTACGACCAACGGTTGGAGAAAGAGATCCGGTTGGTCAAGGAAATGGGTTTTGAGGGTTATTTTCTCATCGTCTGGGATCTGATCCGCTTTGCCCGTTCCCAGAATATTCCTGTCGGCCCGGGTCGTGGTTCTGCAGCCGGTAGCCTGCTGGCTTTCAGTTTGGGGATCACGGAGATCGATCCTCTGGAATACGATCTGCTCTTC